>JAPUEV010000315.1 GCA_027492415.1 Ignavibacteria bacterium | reverse complement strand
GCCGGTTATTGATACTGAGATTCATTTAAATCAAGTGAAGTGGGCTGAATATTTTGCGGGAAAGTATTCGGGCGCGATTGATGATGTGAACAGGAAGAACATAGTTAGCCTTGAGTATGCCAAGATATCCAGTTACAGCGGGAACATAAAGTCAGCAAGGGAATACCTGGCAAAGGTTGATTACAGGGATTACATCCATTATATAGATGCAAAGCTTTTCCTCCTTTGCATAGAGTATGACTGCGGTAATTATGATGATGCCGAGCTGATAATGGACTCTGCACTGAAATACTTAAAGAATAACACTGATATACCTGAGTTATTTTCTGCCAATGCAAGACGTACTATAAGGCTGATGAAGAAGCTGTTCAGGCTCAAAGAAAATAGCGGCGATGGTTTCGAAACAGGCAAGCTGGAATGCGAAGTAAATGATGAGAAAGGATTTATTTATGCCAGAAACTGGATGAAGGAAAAAATTGCAGAACTTAAAAAGCGATAAAGCAGGCAGCAAAAAAAAATAAAAGCGGGATAGAGTATATATCCCGCTTTTTTTATGTCATTTTGAACATGCTCAGCCTAGTGTCCGGGGCCCGGTGTACGGATACCGCCATCGGTAGTATCTCCCGGTGCGCCTTCATCACCATCATACCAGCTGATCTTTTTTGCGTGATCAACATTGTTTTCTGCAAATGTGTTAACAGAAAGAAAACATGCTGCAGCAGCAAACAGTAATCCGAATAATACGGACTTTGGTGTTAATTTTTTCATTGGTTTTTTCTCCTTATGAAGATTTAGTTGGAAATTCAGCCGGAGCTTATGCTCCGCTTGCTGTTTTTAATTTCCTCTACTGCCGGCAGGAGAAAATTGATTACGCTACAAAGTTAATCCGCGGTCGGGCTGAATCAAACAAGAATATTTTCAATTTGCAAATCGTTAAAAACTGTATATATTTTAATTTGACGCAATTTTTCAATATATTTCATTATATTTGCAAATCAATATTTAAACCAAAAATGAACTTTTTTTGAGGTATGAAAAAAACGCGTTTTCAGGAAATGGTATCAGTATTACAGAAGGAGAACATAAAGCGGTTTTCAGAGCTGGTTGATTCACCTTACTTTAATAAAAACGAACGGGTAAAGAGGTTGTGGAAATGGGTACAGGAAAATCCAAGAGCGGAATATTCAAAGGAAGAATTAAGAAAAGCGGTACTCGAGGATAATGCTTCCGGTGAGCAGAATTCCGGGATCACGGAAGCAAATTTCAGGATGGTACTCTCGGATTTTGTTAAGCTTGCAGAGTTATTTCTGCTGCTGGAGGAGAAAGATATTATCGCCGCTCAGAGGGATTTGCTGATTGATATACTGAAGGCTAAGGGAGCAGAGAAGAGTTACCGGAAACACATTCAGTTAATAAAGCAAAAAGTTAAAGCAGAAACGAATAAAGATACGGAATATTATAATTTGCTTTATATACTTGAGTGCGAAGAGTTATCAGGCGGGAAAAGGAAAAAGCGGGGGGAGAGCCTTGAGAAGATCAGCAGGCTTACGGATAATATATGGATGTGCATGAAGCTGGATGGATATATTAAATCCGCTGCACTTGGCATTGAAGTAAAGCAAATGACATTCTATAATGAAATTATTGCGATCATTGAAGCAAATAAAGATATATACCGGGAAAAACATCCTGTGATCTACAGCCGTTACCTGGCAGTTAGGATGTTTGAAAGCCCGGATCGTGAAAATAATCAGTACTTAACAGAACTTGAAAAATACACCGTAAAGAATAAAGATTTTGTATTAAAAGAAAATAATACTCTGTATTTGCAAGCATTCCTTATTCTTAACAGTGTAAAATAATAATTATTAAATCTGGCATAATCAATTATTTGGATTAAAGGGAATAATTGAAAATTCTATTTCTTTTGTTTTTATTGCGGAATCAAGATGATTGTCTTTTACGCTTTTCCTCCATTTAGATAACATTAATTTAACATCTATCATTTCATAAGCTAATACCTGAAATGATGGGGGAAACTTCAGATTAGAATAAATACCATATTTAACTATTACGCCATTTACCGGACTCGGCAATATTTGAGTTTCCAAAATATGTTTGGTTCCGTTTTGGTCGGTCACCTCTATGGTTCTTACCTTTTGATTCCATTCTAAATTTAATGTATGAGTTTCAGATGAAATTCGTTTAGGATAAGTAATGGTTTGAGGGCTACCGATATACTCAAGTGTAACTCTTACGTCGCATCCGTTTAATAATGGTAAAAATAATAATGTTCTGTCCATTTTTTTTTGTTGTTTAAATTATAGTTGATTTGTTTTTTATTAACGAAGATTTTCTGCCGCACATAATTTTTAAATGCTTAATTTCACGAATTAAATATTTTTGTTTATTCAAGTCTTTACATTGCGTAAGAATTGTTTGCAGTTGTTTAATTTCCAGTTCTTCCATTCTGGATTTGGGTTGGTTAATAATGTTAATTTTATATTCCTGAAGCTTTTTTAAAAATAATATTTTTATATTTAGTATTTCGCTAAAAAATAACTGATCCTCAAAATTATATTTTTTACAAATTATTACGGCCTCTTCTATATGTTTAATTCCTAAATTAAAGTTACATACCCTGCTGTAAATATCCGCCAGATTACATTCTAAAATTGCATTCAAAAAATGCAATGCTGATCTCCTTGCAATTTTCTGAGCTTTCTTATAAAATTTTTCTGATAATTTGAATTTATCGCATAACATATTTAAAATTCCCAAGCTCAAATATGCTCTTACCTGTCCTTCCTTATTGCCAAGTTTCTTTTCGATTGTATATTGTTTAAAAAAATATTTTTCAGCTGTAGTAAATTCCTCTAATTGTTGATGCAAAATCCCTAGGTTTGAATAAATGTACGCTATACTCTGCAGCTTATTTGCATAGAGATTTATATTTAAAGAGTATGAATAATATTTTTTTGCTTCATTGTACTGATTTTTTTTTAAAAATATATTGCCTAAAGAAAAAAAGCTGTTGGCTAATCCTATATAGTCGTTTATAATTTTACAAATTTTAACTTTCTTAAATAAGATCTTTTTTGCTTTAAATAGTAAATTTTGAGAAATGTATAATACTCCTAAGTTGCCAAGCAAAGAGGTATATTCGTCCTTTTTTAAAATGTTTTTACTAGTTTTTAAAGCCAATAGATAATATTTTTCCGATAAACCGAAATTCCCCAAATGAAAATATACAGTTCCAAACTTGTCCAAAATTTTTATTTTATCTTCTTTGTAATTTTTTCTATTATATATTTCTAAAGATTTTTCATAAAGCTTAAGACTAATTGTATAGTTACCTTTTTGTCTATGGATTAATCCAAAATTTTCGAATGCTTTTGCCTGAAAATAATCTGAATTTAATTTCTCTGCTAATTCAGATTGCATTCTAAAATAATTTGCTGCCTTTTCATACTTTGACAACAAAATACACAACTTACCCATTTCTTCGTAAAATGTACATAGGCGTATATCTTCACAAATGTTTTTAAATATTTTTAATATGTTTTTATAAAGTGATAAAGCTTTTTGATACTCTCCTTTCAATTTTAAACAATTTGCTATTCTTTTATAACACTCTGCCTTGATATTCTTATCTAGTCTTGGGCTGGTTTTCAAAATACTCTCACATAATTCAATTTGTTTATTCCATTCGCTGCGGTTCATGTGTACATCGCACATCTTAAAAGTAATTTCATAACTTTTGCTGCCGCTTATCATTTTCAGTAATTGCCTGAAATGCCTTAAAGCCCGTTCATGTTCATAATTATCCTTTGCTTTATCGCCCGCTTTTTCGAGGTAGTAAATTGATTTCTCTTCGTTCTTAGCTGCTGTATAATGGCGGGCAAGCCCGTAAAAGTAAGCTGTAAGCTTCCCCGGGAAGAGGTTCTCTATAGCCTCGCCGGCAAGCAGGTGCACGTTTTGCTTTACGTCTTTTCTAAGCTCACTATAAATGGTTTCCTGCAGGATATCATGGCGGAACTCATATACATCGCCTGTCAGATTAACAATAAAGAGCTTCTCTTCAAGGCTTTTCATGATATGTTTTGCCGCAAGGGGCTTACCCGCCAGCTTCAGTATTTCATTTACAATCTTAAGCTCAAACTTTCTGCCCAGAACGCTTGCAATAATAAGTATCGATCTCTCTTCGGGGTTCAGGCTGCTTACCTTATCAACAAGCAGGTGCTTTATTGTCTGCGGTATTTTAGAGAGCTTTTTACTGCTGCATAAAAGCGCACACCATTCCTCTATATTAAAAGGGTTGCCGTCTGACCGGTCTGTTATAATACGGGGTAATTTACCCGGAGATGTTCCCGGAGGCAAAAGGCTTTCAATTAGTTTTGTGGTATCAGCATCACCCAAGCCCTGAACTGTTAGTTCACGGTAATCACTTTCTGTTCTTAATACTTTGGAAGGTTTAAAATTATTCCGGTAATTCAGAACTATAAGTATCTGGGGCTGATCTTTATCTTCTATAATATTAATGGTTTTTAAAATATGTTCAAGGATACTAAGAGACATTTCATCAGCCCACTGCATATCTTCAAAAACCAGGGTAAGCGGTGCGTTTTGTTTATTTAAAGCTATAGCTTTTTTGTAAAGGTATTCTTTTACAGTATTATTTAAAGTAATATTACTTTCGTCAGCGTTTAATGGCCCGCCTATAGTATTAAGCCCCGGGATAATATCACGGAACATTCCGCAGGGCTCCTGCCCGGTATTTAAATTCTTTCCGGCAAGTACGCTGTTAATATCATTGCCACGGGCTTTTGTGATCTGTTTGATAAATTCACTTACCAGCCTGCTTTTACCAATGCCCGGCTCGCCTTTTATTGCTGCAATAATAGGTTTGCTGTTAAGCGTGGCTCCTGAGTTTTGCTTTTTGATCCTTTGTATAGTTTCACTGTAGAGCGTACGGAGGTAATCGAGCTCCTTTATCCTGCCGGTGAACGGTGAAGTAATTTTTCTGTGTTTTGAAATGATAAACGGAGAAGACGAAAGGGCTTCATCTTTGATTATAATACGCGGCTTAACGGAATTTTTTGGAAGCAGGGAAAGTAAACTTATCCCGCTTAATTTTTCTTTAACAGGCATAGCACCAGGAAAATAAATTTTAAGGCAGTAGCTCAGCAGAACTACCTGTAATTTCCTCTACCTTGTTTAACGCGTGATAATTAAGTAATTTAGCGAAATATTTTTGATAAAATCAAGTAATTTTTAGGTACATAAATGCATAAAAAAGAGGTGTTTATTGCAGATGCGGCGCGTACGCCGATAGGAAAATATTCGGGGTCGCTTAAAGACGTTAGGCCTGATGATATGGCTGCAGGTGTGATCAAGGAAGTTGTAAAACGCACCCTTGAAGATAAAGGAATATCAAAAGATATAATAGAAGATGTTGTGCTTGGGTGCGCAAACCAGGCAGGTGAAGATAACAGGAACGTTGCAAGAATGAGTGTTCTGCTTGCGGGTCTGCCCATAACTATTGGCGGCGTAACAGTGAACCGTTTATGCGGTTCTGGTATGCAGGCAGTAATAGATGCATCAAGGGCAATAATGACAGGGGAAGGCGATGTAATGATTGCCGGAGGAACTGAATCAATGACCCGCGCGCCTTTTGTAATGCCAAAAGCTTCTGAAGCATTCACAAGAACAAATGCAGTCTACGATACTACTATAGGATGGCGCTTCACAAACCCGAAGCTTGCGAAGATGTATTACCCATACTCAATGGGAGAGACAGCGGAAAATGTTGCAAAGAGGTACAATATATCCAGGGAAAGACAGGATGAGTTTGCACTGGGCTCTCAGCAGAAAGCTAAGGATGCAATACTTGCAGGAAAGTTCAGAAATGAAATAATCCCTGTAGAAATAATAAATAAAAAAGAGACCCTGGTTTTTGATGTTGATGAGTTCCCCAGGCTTGATACCACAATTGATAAGCTTGCAAAGCTAAAACCTGCATTCGCAAAAGAAGGCGGCACTGTAACTGCGGGAAATTCCAGCGGGGTAAATGACGGCGCATGCGCAATACTTCTTGCATCAAAGGAAAAAGCCGAAGAGCTTGGCCTGCAAAAAAGAGCAAGGATAGTTTCTAGCGCGGTGGCAGGTGTAGAGCCTGACTGCATGGGGCTGGGACCCATACCGGCGGCACGAAAAGCACTGGAGCGCGCCGGGCTAAAGCTTGAGCAGATAGACCTGATAGAGCTGAACGAAGCGTTTGCGGCACAATCACTTGCATGTATAGATGAGCTTGGTCTTGATATAAATAAAGTGAACGTCAACGGCGGCGCAATTGCATTAGGCCACCCGCTCGGCATGAGCGGCGCAAGGATACTGACTACCCTGCTGTATGAAATGGAAAAAAGGAATTTAAGATACGGACTTGCGGCAATGTGCATTGGCGTGGGACAGGGTATTGCAACGATAATAGAAAGAACTTAAAAGTTACAGGTTTAAAACTGAAGGCTCATGGAATGATTATTGCGGATTGATTAACTGTTCCTGAGAC
>JAPUEV010000314.1 GCA_027492415.1 Ignavibacteria bacterium | reverse complement strand
AATAAACACTTTTAGCACACCTGCAGAAATTCCTGGACTGGATGTTGAGAAACTATTTCCCCCATCTGTAGTTTTATATAAATTATTCCAAATGTTTATTTCTCCATTTAAAAAACCAGTGTATTCATTAACAAAATTTATTGAAGGCCAGAATGGCGAAGTATCTGTATTAAGAGGTAGAATAGACCAAAAATTTCCAGCATCAATAGTTTTCCATAGATTTGGATATCCGACAACATATCCCGTATTATTAATAAATTTTAGTGCACCAAATGAAGTTGCGTTGGCATGAGCAACTACAATCCATGATTTTCCTCCATTGGTAGTTTTAATACAAAAACCTCTATTATTGTTAGAATCCCAACCGCAGCTATATCCTGTACTTGGATTCACAAATTGAATTTCGTTAAACTTCGCAGTTGTCGAAAGCGGGTTCTGCCAAAACCACCCGCTTTGCGAAAATATATTATTTGTTGAGAGAATCAGAAGAAAGGAAATGATATATAACTTTTTCATAACCAAGGTAGATTAGTTACTCAAAATTAAAGGCTTTTTATTGTAAAAACAATAGATTAAGAGCTATTGATTCATCATATTACTCTGAAGGCAAGATCATTCATCGGATGAATGTAATTAAAAAAAGGACGCTTTTGGCGTCCTTTTAGAAAAATATAATAAAATTATATACCGAATGAGATCCTTTGTACTTCTTCCCGCCTATGCCGGATTAAGGCGCAGCGCTTCGCTCCTCAGGATTAGAGGCTAATATGCCCACTTAACTAATATCGAGCCCCAAGTGTATCCGGCACCGAAGCTGGAAAGAATGAGGTTATCACCTTTTTTAATTTTTCCTTCTTCCCAATATTCGCTAAGGCATAACGGAATAGTTGCTGCAGTTGTATTGCCGTATTTATGGATATTCACCATAACTTTTTCCTGCGGCAGTCCCATTCTGTCAGCGCATGCTGTTAGTATACGCATATTTGCCTGGTGAGGAACGAGATATGAAATATCATCCGCGGTGAGTCCGTTACTTAACATAATTTCATGAGATACATCTGCCATACCTTTAACAGCATCCTTGAATACATGTTTGCCTTCCTGGTAAACGTAATGCCAGTCCTTATCAACAGTATCATGAGATGAAGGATTAAGGCTTCCGCCGCCAAGCATATTAAGGTATTTACCGCCCTTGCCGTCAACGTGCATATTGGTATCCATAATGCCGTAAGCATTATCTTCGGAAGGCTCAAGCAGTACACAGCCTGCGCCATCGCCAAAAAGAACGCATGTATTGCGGTCCTTAAAATTTGTTATAGATGACATTTTATCTGAGCCAACTACCAGTACTTTCTTGTACATACCGCTTTCAATGAATTGTGTTCCTGCTACGAGAGTAAAGATAAACCCCGAGCATGCCGCAAGTACATCAAATCCCCATGCGTTTACAGCCCCTATCTTCTCCTGTATAACGCAGGCTGTTGAAGGGAACAGCATATCAGGTGTTACAGTGCCTACCAAAATAAGGTCAAGCTCTTCAGCGGTAATCCCGCGTCTTTTAAGCAGCATTTCAATAGCTTTTACCGCCATGAATGACATCGGCTCTCCGTTTGTGAGTATCCTTCTTTCCTTAATGCCCGTCCTGGTCTGGATCCATTCATCGTTTGTTTCGACAATCTTTTCCATATCAGCGTTTGTTAGAACTGTTTCAGGTACATAGTGCCCCAGTGCAGTTATCGCAGCCCGTATTTTACTCATATAAAAATTATGTTATAAATTAAAAAATCTTAAAATTACTGTTTATGTTTTTGCAGCAAACAGGTTGATATCTTTTATCTTTGATGCAATAATATCGTTTATGCCGGCTCTAACCATACGCTCGGCGTTCAAAGCCATATTAACAATTGCCCTGGGTGATGACCTGCCGTGTCCAATGATAGAAATACCGTTCACACCAAGCAGCGGAACTCCGCCGTACTCCTGGTAATCAAAATCCTTTAAAATATCTTTAAGCGTACCGTAAGCCATGCCAACTTTAAGCTTATTAACAAAACCTTTATCAGCGTAATCTTTAAATTTGGTTTTCAACAAGCTAAGAACACTTTCAGCGAACTTAAGAACAATATTACCGGTAAACCCATCGCAAATTATCAGGTCTGTAGTACCTTTCATAATATCTCTTCCTTCAACATTGCCGATAAAGTTCAGATTGCTTTTTTCAAGCAGCTCATATGCTTCTACTGTCAGAGTATCACCCTTGGATTTTTCCTCACCTACGCTTAATAACCCCACTTTAGGGTTTTCAATTCCGTATATATGGTTTGCATAGACAGAACCCATTACAGCGAACTGCAAAAGATTGAGCGGTTTGCAATCAACATTTGCGCCTACATCAAAAACCATTGTAATGCCGCGCTCTGTTGGGAACCTTGAGCCAATTGTAGGGCGGTTAACGTTTGCTATCCTGCCTAAAGTAAATAATGATGCAGCCATAACAGCGCCTGTATTACCTGCGCTTATGAATGCATCCGCTTCGCCGGTTTTGCAAAGCTTAAGCCCGGTTACAAGTGATGAGCCCGGTTTTTTGCGTATGGCATCGGTCGGACTTTCATCCATTTCGATAACATCATCTGCGTTGTGAATTTTAATTCGGGTTGTATCGTAAGAGAATTTCTTTAATTCGTTTGAAATAATATCAGTTTTGCCGACAAGCGTTATGTTAATACCCTCGTGATGGCGTACGGTTTCAATTGCTCCTGCGACTTCACTCACAGGAGCATTATCTCCACCCATTGCATCCAGGGAAATGGTGATTGTATCCTTTACCCCTTTGCTCAATTTACCGGTTAATTAATTTATTTCTTGGGAATAACTATTGAACGGCCGTCATAAAATCCACAGCTCGGGCAGACTCTGTGCATTAATTTTGTTTCGCCGCAGTTGGGGCAGGACATTGTGCTTGGAGCAGAAGCCTTATAGTGTGTTCTTCTTTTTCTGCTGCGCTGTTTTGAGTGTTTGCGTTTCGGATTTGGCATTATATCACCTTTTTATTATTCTATTACTAAATTATTTTTTATTTTTAAAGATCTTCGTCGTCGTCTGTTCCGGCATCATCATCATCATCATCTTTTTCTACAAGTATATCTTTCCAGAATTCTTTTGTTCTTCCGCACCATGAGCATGAGCCGTCAGGTTTTTCTTCAGGAAGCTTTTTCATGGGAGCAGTTAATATTACGGCTTCTTTTATATCAGTGGTAATATCAACCGATTTCATGTGAGGACTGTATGTCCTAATCTCTTCTTCACTGAATGCTTCTTCCCTGTGTGTCTGCTGTACAAAGATAAGCTCAAAAGAAGTATCTATCTTCTTTTCAAACCTATCAAGGCACCTGTCACATTCAAGAAAAACTGTGCCTTTGATATTTGCCTTCAGATCAAGCTGGTGAGTAGTTTTGAAAAGCTCGAGCTTAATCTTAACAGGCTCTTTTAAAAAGCCTTCATCAAGATTTAACTCTTTTTCATCACTTATAAGTTCAAGTGTTTGCGAACCATCATTTAAAGAACCAATATTAAATTTTATAGCCATAAAATCCGCTTAAAATGCCTTGTTTTGCCCAAATTTTGTAGAAAATCTAACAAATATAAGAAAAATTAATTAAACTTTAAAGTAATGGATTAATACCAATAAAAAGGCGCTTCCTTTAAAGGAAACGCCTTATTCGAAGAGCTTTCCCACTACCGTTGGGAAAATTCAATCGGAGGTATTTTCTTGTGCTATTTAATAAGTACTATTTTTTTAGTTTCACTGAACTGGCTGGTTTCAACCCTGTAAAAATATACACCGCTGTTAAGCTCAGATGCATCGAAAGTAACTGTGTACAATCCTTCAGGCTTTTTCTCATCAACCAGGCTTGCAACTGTTCTGCCCAGCAGGTCATATACCGTGATCTTTACATTGGATTCCTTTAAAACTGTATAAGTAATATTGGTTACCGGGTTGAATGGATTTGGATAATTTACCGAATAGCCATCCATTGGCCTGTCAGGTAAAGTGACCAGCTCTTTTATCCCGATAATGCCGTAATCACTTGCAAAAACACCGCCGGCATATACCATAGGATAACTGGGATTTACAGATATACTTGACCCGCCGTCAATTCCATTCTGCGGACCGTTGAACCTGTTGTTCCATTTCTGTGCGCCACCTTCTGTATAAGCCAGTGTGAGGAAATCAAAATTACCAGCATTAGAATAGCTTTCGCCGGTTACATATATAAACACATTCCAGCACGGAATATCCAGAGTACCGCCGTTTTGAGAATTATTAACACAGCCTTTGTTTACTACTTTAATATCACGCGCTTTATCATTACCGCCTCCATCATAACCATTAAGCCACATCTGGGTTCCGTTGGAAGAGCTGTATTTTATAGTGACATAATCGCATAATACCTGGCTGGTGCCTACAGGCTGGCATTTGCTGTAACCTGTAATATAAACATTTGTATAAACATCCAGGTCCAGACCGGTTGCAACATCGGTATCATTTACAGCAGAGTTTGTATACCTTTTAACCCATTGCTGAGCGCCTGAAGTATTATATTTTAATGTTGCAAAGTCCAGCTTGGTATTCCCTCCGTGTGATGAACCGGTGACATACAGGTTTCCTGCACCATCTACCCTTAATTCATTAGCCTTATCATCAAGGTAAGCAGGTCCGTCATACCTGGCTGTCCATAACTGGGAGCCTGTCGGGCTGTACTTAACTGAAAGATAGTCATAGCCTTTATTATTCATTTCGCTGGCACCGGTAACATAAACATTCCCTGATGGATCCAGGCCGATAGAAGTTGCGAAATCATTTTTGCTTGATGGTCCGTTATATCTTTTAGACCACTGCAGAACACCGTTTGAATTATATTTAATTGTAAGATAATCACCGTTCAAATTATCATTACCCCAGCTTTCACCTGTTACGTACACGTTTCCCGCATTATCTATGGTGATAGCCTTTGCATAATCGTAATAATAACAGTCCGATGATACTGCCCCGTCAAACCTGGCTGCCCAAAGCTGCTGGCCGTTGTTATTGTATTTGATAGTACAGTAATCCTCACTGCCGTAATCAGAGGATGACCTGCTCCACCCGGTAACATAAACGTTTCCTGCATTATCTATAGTAATAGCTGATGCATTATCAATATTATGCCCGGGACCGTCATATCTTACCGCCCAGACAAAATCTCCGTCTTCACCGAATTTAATAGTAGCATAATCTTCTTTTGTTGAGTTAGTACCCATGCTTGTTCCGGTTGCATAAACAAAGCCGAAGTTATCCTGAACGATGCCTGCGCACTTATCGATCTGGTTTCCCGGACCGTTATAGCTTAATACCTTTGTTACAAGCTGTCCAAATGAAATTGATGTCATTACAAGCATAAATGCAATTGTAACTGTAGTTATCTTTTTCATTTTGCCCCCCTTTAGAGATTAAAATAAATTGTTAAAAAGAACCTTAATTTTATTTATATAAAATGACTGCATCACTTTATAAGAACCATTTTAACTGTCTTTACAAATTTCTCTGCGCTTTTTCCTTCTAATGTTACTGCAGAAGCTTCTATACGGTATATGTAAAGACCGCTTGAGAAATTCTGCGCATTCCATAAGAAAGAGTACTTTCCTGCTGTCAGTTTTCCTTTCACCGGAACTGCAACCTCTTCACCCAGTAAATTGAATATTACAAGCCTTACATTTGCTTCCTTTGGGATATCAAATGCAATATTAGTAGTTGGGTTAAACGGGTTTGGATAGTTATTGTACAAAGCAAAAACCAACGGCAGCTCGTTGACTGTTTGTGTTAAACCTGTTAATGCCGTAGTAAAGCTCCACCTTCCACTGTATGGACTTGTAATGCATGTATTGGATGAACTTACTTTCCAGTAATAACGTGTATTGGATAGCAGCCTTCCCGCAGGAACTGTTATCTGTTTTAAAGCAATATTACCTGAATCTAAAATTAGATTTGTAAAGTTAGTGTCTGTTGATATTCTTACCCTGTAAGTTGAAGCGAACGGTATGGAATCCCAACTTAATACAGGTGTAACGCTTACGGTGGCGTTATTGACCGGTAGCAAAAGATTAGGAGCGTTTACGCTTTGGTTAACCGTCCTGAAATTCCTGACTGAGGACCAGCTTGCGCTTTCACCAACAAAATTTGTTGCCTTTACACGCCAGTAATATTGCGTGTTGTAATTCAAAGCATTTGCCGGAATTACATACTGCGAAACATTTATTCCCGCGGTATTATGTACTATAGCCGTAAAATTGGCATCTGTTGCTATCTGTACCCTGTAGTTACAAATTGGCGGGAATACATCGCTCCAGTCCAGTGTCCCGGTAACAGAAAAACATGTTGCGGCGTTTCCGGGGGCGCTTAATGTTGCTGCACCTGGTAAAAGCCAGCCGCCAGTTGTTGTTTTAATAATTGTTCCGTTATCACCAACAGCAAAGCCTAAATTTGTATCTATAAAATTTGTTTTCCTCAGCCAGTTAGCTGTATTGCTTGTCTGTGAATACCAGTTTGCACCGGCATCAGTTGTCTTC
>JAPUEV010000313.1:1771-6617 GCA_027492415.1 Ignavibacteria bacterium | reverse complement strand
GTAATTTCTGTAGTTAAGAATGCCAGGAAGGTCACAGATCCAAGGAAGAAGGACTATACTCCTTCAGTTCTTGATTTCGGACCTGTAAAATTTCATATCGCGCGGCATTTTGGCTTTTGCTACGGTGTTGAAAACGCTATTGAAATAGCCTACCGCTCACTTGAGCAAAATCCCGGCAAGCGTGTATTTTTGCTCAGCGAAATGATACATAACCCGAAGGTAAATGAAGATCTCAGCGCGCGCGGTGTAAAATTCATTCGTGAACATAACGGCAAGCAGCTGATACCATGGAGTGAGCTTCACGCTGATGATATTGTCATCGTTCCTGCTTTCGGAACTACCATAGAAATTCAGCAGATGCTTAGCGAAAGGGGAATAGACCCTTACAAATATGATACAACATGTCCTTTTGTGGAAAAAGTGTGGAACCGCGCCGAAGCACTGGGCAGAAAAGATTACACTATTATTGTACACGGCAAATATAACCACGAAGAAACTATTGCAACCTTTTCACATTCCCGGCAGAACTCACCGACTATAATAGTCAGGAATATTGAAGAAACAAAATTGCTCAGGGATATTATTCTGGGTAATATACCTAAAGAAGAATTCTATCATATTTTTGAAGGTAAGCATTCAGAAGGTTTTGATGTAAATAAAGATCTTGAAAAAGTTGGCGTTGTTAACCAGACAACCATGCTTGCCACTGAAACACAGGCAATTGCAGATATGATAAAGAATACGATGGAAGAAAAATTCGGGCTGGAGCATTTAAAGGATCATTACGCTGATACAAGTGATACATTATGCTATGCAACTTATGATAACCAGCAGGCTACCATTGGCCTGTTGAACAGTAACGCTGATTTTGCCATAGTCGTAGGAGGGTATAACAGCTCTAATACATCTCATATTGTGGAATTATGCGAAGAAAAGCTGCCTGTGTATTTTATTTCGGGAGCTGAAAAGATCATTTCAGAAGACCTCATCAGCCATTATAATATTCACAAGAGTGAAGAAACTGTTACAAAAGACTGGCTGAAATACGAAAAACATGATCCTGTTGAGATCATCCTTACCAGCGGTGCGTCATGTCCGGATGCTATTCTTGATGAAGTGCTGCAAAGGATAATTTCATTTTTTCCCGGTGCTGTTCCGATGAACGAGGCTTTGGAACCTTTCAGGACAGAAATTTCAAATTAATATTCAATCTGTAATCTCATTCAATAACACGTAATGCTGGTGGTCTTCCCATTCTCCGTTTATCTTCAGGTATTTTTTTGAATCGCCCTCATAAACAAACCCAAGCTTCTTAACTACTTTTATTGATGCAGTATTTGCAGGCATAATATTTGCCTCTATTCGGTGAAGCTTCAATTCATTAAAGGCAAAATCTATAACTTTGCTTATTGCTTCTGTTGCATATCCCTTTGAGTTTTCCTTCTTATCTATCCTGTATCCCAAAAAACACGACATGAAATTCCCCATTGCTATGTTTGAAAGCGCGGCAGAACCGATTATTCTGCTCTTATCTTCTTTTAAGAATACCCCGAACTTATAATGCCTGCCGTCCATACTTTCAATTTGTGATCTTTCCAGCATTTTCCTGTGATATTCCGGGCTTTCATATTCCTTATCATACTCCGGACCCGATGCACTGAAAAACTCCTTATTCCGCAATAAAAAATCACAGAACATTTCGGCGTCACCCGGTGTCAGTTCCCTTAACATCAGTCTTTTAGTTTGTAATTCTATGCTCATTGGTTATTACTCCTGAATATCTGCTTTATTGAAAGTACATGCATCAGGTAAGCGAATGGCACAATAAATGCGGGTATCCATACGAACGGGAAGTAAGCTACTATTGTATTAGCAGGCTCATTTAAGAACTGCCGCATAGGGCTTGGTGTGGAAAGAAATGCTACCAGGAAAATATTCGTAACCAGAAGCAGCCCGGCAAAATTCCACAGCAATGCCGTAACTTTTGGCCATTTCATTTCACTGAAAACATAATATGCTATCAATGGAGCGCTTAGCCCTGTTAATATATCATAGTTTATTCCTTCAAATGTCATTTGAACCGGAATAATTTGCTTTATGAATAAAAGCCAGAGCAGTAATTCCATAAGTATCCTGAATGACTGAATGTATATCAGCCAGCTTGGCGGAATTTCATCAATCAGCGCGTTTACACGCTTTGAGCTGCTTATGTAGCTTATTGCAAGTACAGGGGGAATAAGTATCAGCAATAACTTGGGCGGAGTGGATGTGAAATCAAACAACGTCCCGTTAAATGCAATCAGCGATGATATCACAAGCCAGCTTAAGATAAGCAGGGAAGTTACCAGAAGTGTTTTAAATCTTTTGCTTTTGTCCGCATTCATTGATTTAAGGGCAAACCTGACAGAGTATAGAATGAAAGTTACAATTATTGCTGTTATCAGGAAAAGCAATGCTTCGATATAGAATGGTACCTGCGGATTCACTTTTCCTCCGGTATTTCATCAACTGAATAATAAACCGGCAGCCCCTGGTCCTTTATCAGGTCACGCTCAATATCCGCGCCGGGTGAGGAGCCTATTATCAGTATAGCATCACACCTTTCAACAATTGCGAAGGAAATATCTGAAATAACTTTTTTGCTTTCAATACCCGGAAGCTCATCTGCAACAAACAGTGATGCGTTTACACCAATGACCGGTATATGACCTTTCCTGTAAACTTCCGCTGCGGCTATATTCATAGCTTTAAGGTTTGCTTTCATTTGCTCTTCAGTTGGTGCGCTGTACGGACCCGCTACTGCGATAAGCATATTATTATTTTATTTTTTGGGGACTGCTTTTGCTGCTGAAGCGATCTCATTAATACAATTATTTATCCAGTAAGTTAAATTCCGCTTCAGTAAAATCCTTCAATGACCTGAACTTAACATCAGCAATATTGAATTTGGGATTATAGAAATTTGTCTTCTCGGGATATGCAGCGGTTTTCATTCTTGCTGCTAAAGCGGCAATAACGCCGTTAAATGAATCTTCTATTGCAAGACACTCTTCAGGCGCAACACCAAGCTTACCTGCTGTTGTTAAATATATTGCCGGGTGCGGCTTGCCGTACTTTTCAAACTCAGCGGAATGTACCTCTTTAAAATATTTCCGCAGGTCAAATTTATCAAGTACTGCATCAATAATTTTCATATCGCTTGATGATGCCAAACCCATCGGCAGCCCTTTTGCTTTGAACATTTCCAGCAGATCTGTAACTCCTGCATTAATTACACCTTTTTCATTGATAAGCCCGATAAGCGCATTTACTATTTCAGCATTTACCTTTTCAAAAGGATGCTCTTTTTCATCCCATGGATATTTTTCGTGCCATAGCTTAGTAACGTCAACTAGCCGCATGCCTGTTGTAGTTTCGCACATCTCTTCGGTTAACGGCACGCCAAGCGAATTGAATATACGTATCTCTGATTCTTTCCAGTACGGCTCTGAATCAAGTATTACGCCGTCCATATCAAAAATTACTGCTTTTATCATTTACTGTTATTATTTCTCCGTAATAATTATTTTACATTTCCCTGAAATATGTGTACCATCTTAGCTGCCACTTGCCGTCTATATTAATATACAGCCTGGTAAAGACCTCTGCTATCTTGCTCTCGCCGATCTGGTTATACCAGAATGCATCTGCTATCTTATCACCGTTAAGATCAATTGCTGTTCCTTCAAGCTTTCCGTCATTTTTTGTCGCCATTTTCGTTTCATATGAAGTGCCTTCAAGGTTATATGGAAGCTCATAGCTCATATCATCCAGCGGAATTACCGAAAGCACCATCGTTGGATGCGTCAATATATAATATAGATCTTCCATCTGCTCATCATTGTAATTTTTCCTGAGTGGTGTATCCTTAGGCTTAAAGTACGGGTACTTGGGTGAGTAATCAAGCTTATTCCCGCACTCCCAATACTCTGTATAGCTGTCAAATGTTGTTTCAAATACTGTACCGTTCTCGAACATTTTCATAGGTACAGGCTGTTGCCATTGTATCTGCCTTAATCGCTCGATATTCACAAAGCTGTCACTCGAGTCAGCTATCCTGTACTTCAGGTTTTGCTGTGAGGTTTTATATCGCATGAATTTCAGCATGCTGTAGTCGCAGTCTTCAACAAACAGGTGGGTGGAGTCTATCTGCGTTAAAAATATATACAGGTTCTTTGTATTATCTTTGGTGAATAGTGAAGGAGATGTTTTCTCAAGCTTCGGACTTTTATCCAACGTATGCATTTTGTTCGTGTAAGTTGAGCCTTCATCCTTGCATACAACTTCTATCTTATCAGCCAGCGGCTGCTGCAGCATCGCTTCACCTTCAGGGAAAGCCGGCGGCATACCAAGCTGAACTATAAGCGTTAAAACTTTTAATATATCCATAAGATTCTATAAATTATTTAGATTTATATCCTGTCAAATACATTATTGATGTACCAATTTTATTTTTTATAGTACCTGACCTCCAAATATAACTATTTTTATTCACTGAATTAGCCATTTCAAGCATTTCTTCCGGTGTGTACATCCTTAATATTGATACTAATCCATCCCAGGTAGTTGTAACAGGTATCAGAGGAATAATATATGTAAAAAATAACCTGCTCCATCTGAACGGCTTCATGAACGGTGTTATCAGCAAAAAAATTATTGGTGTAAAAAGTAATATACCAAGGAAGTTCTTTACATCTTTTGCTGCACCTTCAAATATTGCTATCGGCGCGTTACAGTTTACTGCCTGTTCAATAATTTTCTTTGCATCAATAGGCTTAAAGTGGTGGAATGCTGAAAAAATTGTCCT
>JAPUEV010000313.1:0-1671 GCA_027492415.1 Ignavibacteria bacterium | reverse complement strand
GCAGCAGGTTTGTAAATATTGAACTTATTAATCATGAAATGAAGATAATCTGTCTGTCCCTTTCTTATTATATCAGGGAACCACTCAAAATCCTCAAATTCAAATAAATGCAAATGCATATAGCTCCAAATATAGAAACTTTTTGAATCTACTTATACGTAATCTTTTTCTCCACTGCTTATGATTGCCGTTTTAAGTATTTTTGTAAATTATAAATCATTCACAGGCAGGAATGCCTGTGCTACCGGGAACATTATTAATGCAGGCAATAATATTGGCAGCCGGAATGGCTAAAAGGCTCAGGCCGCTTACGGATTCTACACCAAAATGTTTATTAAAGGTCGGCGGTAAAACACTGCTTGAAATGACTATAGGCAATATCATCAAAAACGGGGTAAACAGCTTTGTAATGGTTACCGGTTACAGGGAAAATATGATAAAAGAGCATATTCCCCAAAAATTCCCGGGGCTGGATATTACTTACCTTACAAACGGTGATTATGAAAATAATAACAACAGCTACTCTCTCTGGATGACGAAAGACTATATAAAAGGTGACTCTATATTATTAGATAGCGATATATTGTTCGATTATCGCATAATTTCAAAGCTTTTCGCCGTCCCTGAAACTAACTGCCTTGCCGTAAAAAGAGGTCATTTATTGAGTGAAGAGGAGATTAAAGTTATAATTGATAGTACTAACAAAATTGAGCATATTGGCAAACATTTGGCTATTCAAAGCAGTTATGGCGAATCAATTGGTATCGAACGGTTTTCACATGATTTCTTTGTTAAGCTGGGTGAAGTACTTGAGCGCAAGATCGTTAAGGAAAATAATGTGAACGAATTCTACGAAGCCTCTTTCCAGGAGCTATACGATAAGGGGAACGCTATGTATGCTGTAGATGTTTCAGAATATAAATGTATGGAAATTGACTTCCCTGAAGATCTTGATAAGGCGCAGGAAGAAGTAAAGTATTTAGAACAATAAATTTAAATGGGATTATTTAATACACCAAAAGACAGATACAGGAATTATAATTTGAAATTTAACAGGCCTTCTATGTTCGGGGGGTTTGCGCTGTTTCCTCCGGTTATTAAATATCTTCTCATTTCTAATGTTGCCATTTTCATTTTTCAGCATTTTATCTTTGCAGGTATCAGCGTTGGCGGAGTGCCGCTTTCAATTTTCTTTATGAAATACTTTGCGCTCAATCCCATCGGCAGCGATGTATTCCCGTTCTACCCCTGGCAGCTATTTACTTACCTTTTCATGCACGGGGGCTTCTGGCACCTGTTCATGAATATGTTTGCATTATGGATGTTTGGCATGGAGCTTGAAAATATCTGGGGCTCTAAAAAGTTCTTAACTTACTATTTAATGTGCGGTGTTGGTGCCGGACTCGCTACAATACTTCTCACCCCGTTATTTGTAGGGATCAACCTGCCAACAGTTGGCGCATCAGGCTCAGTTTACGGTATACTTGTTGCTTTCGGAATGCTTTTCCCTAACAGGGAGATCTTTATTTATTTTCTTTTCCCCATTAAAGCAAAGTATTTTGTGATCATCTATATGGCAATAGAGCTGTTTTCGGTTACAAGTAATTCAGGTGTAGCGCACTTTGCGCATTTAGGCGGGGGACTCGTCGGGTTTATTTACCTGCTTATTAC
>JAPUEV010000312.1 GCA_027492415.1 Ignavibacteria bacterium | reverse complement strand
AATTCTCATTCAGTTCATCATCAAATTTATGCCTGTTCACAGAAACTTTCCTTACACAGTAATTGATTAAAAATGTTATTGCGGCTCTCCTGCTGTTTTCATGCAGGCTATCCAGGTTGTTATATACAAGCTTTTTAAGCTCAAAGTAATTCTTTTCATTTTCAAATTCCTTAAATGAATTAAATGAAAGATAATAGATGCGCAGGATAATACTGTCGGGGAAATTCTTTTCTATGTAGCTGAAAAGCTTTTTTGTGTCAAGGCACGAAATGAATTCCTGTGCCAGGTTCTCTGTTTTTGTAATATTATATCTTAACGAATTTGCGTTTATATCCTGCAGCGTTGTGAACATATCCGAAAGAAAATAGTAAATAATATATTCAGCGCGTTTATATACATTCAATGCAATTTTTTGCTGGGTACCGCGCTCAAGGTGGAAAGAAATATATATCCATTCAATAATATGTTTTTCCAGGAACTGGTAAAAATGCGCCCCTTCACCATCAAGTATACTGTTTATCTCTTCATATTTCGAAACAAATAAATTATCAAGCATTCTTGTATCAAATTCATCCAGCAGGATCTTATTGTAAACCAGCTTATCTTTTTTCAAATGAAGAATAGCAGTAAAGCTTTCCGCTTCCTTATAAAGATCTGAAAGTAATTTCCGTACTTTGATATCACTATAGTCCGAGCTGTCACCATACACAGATTTATATATGCGGAGCTTTGTCAGCTTGCTGTCATCAAAACCGGGATAAAATTTTTTCATGAACGAATATAATTTCTTAAGGCTCTTGTTTGATACAAAAAAAGTATCCAGGTATTTCCCGAACTGTTGAAATTCTTTTGAATTGAAGCTTCCAAGTATATCCAAAGCTTTACTTTGAAGCTTAATTTGATGGCTGTTATTATTCACAATTTATAGTATTAATTTACAAAAATAGCTAAAAAAATCACAAAAACCGCAATTTTAAACCCTTCATCTTATTTTAATTTCCTTCACATTCCGTAAAATTCATTTTGAAAGTGGAGGAACAATTGGTGTATTTTTGATCTGTAAAGTTTGAACTGACTTAGGCCCAGTTTTGTTCTTCAAGCCAAAAAAGTTTTAAAAAATAATAAGGAGAAGCTAAATGAAATTTATTAAAACAGGATTCAAACTTTTAATGATTATTTACATTTTAACACAGTGCGCTTTACATTCCCAGGTAATGAAAGGTGATGAAACTGATGTTTATGGATTTAATCCAAATAACGGTACACTTGGCAACTTATCGGGACCCGGTAAATACGTTGCTGTACCGCATAATGCTTCATTGAATCCCGGGTTAACTGGTACGGTTGAAGCATGGGTATTTGTTAATTCATTCAATGTTGTAGATTCATATATACTGCAAAAAGGGTCTTTATTCTCGTTTGGTATTACAGATGAAGGCAGGATATTTTTGAAGATCAATAATGTATTTTATGAATCTGATACTACGATACAAACAAACAGGTGGGTTCATGTTGCTGCTTCATGGAGCTATATTTCACCTGACTTTTATGTAAAATTTTTTAAGGATGGATTGCAGGTAGCAAATGTTTCTGCTCCTTCGTCACTTTCGGGCAACACAGATTCACTTACAATTGGCGGCAGTATCCTGGCGCCCCAGTCTTATCTTGATGGCAGGCTTGATGAAGTGCGGCTGTGGAACACAATTTCTGATGCAAACCGGATTGCCACAAACAGGTTTGTTGGTATTGGAGGAGAAGCCTCAGTGAATTTTGATTCAGCAATAACAGGCGGAGAGCTGTACAGGGGTTTAAAGGCTTCATGGACGTTTAATATCTTTGGGCCTACAGTATTTGAGTTTATTAACAATTACAATGGTATATTAAGAGGCGGAGCGCAGCAATTAACTACCAATATCCAGGGTCAGCCCATTCCATATAATCTGGCATTATACTTCCCCGGCAATACAATAAATTACGTTATGGTTCCAAGTGATAATGTATTAAATCTGACTTCAGGCGGAACTATTGATCTGTGGCTTTCAACAGGGGGTAATTCCTCACCTTTAACTATTCTGGCAAAAGGTAATACACTTGGCACTACAACTTACCGGCTTTTCATTGATGCAGCAGGTGTCCTCAAATTTCAGATCGGTCCGAACGTAGTTTCAGGTCCCGTGACACCTGGTACTAACTGGTATCATGCAGCTGTTACATGGGCTCCGGTTTCAGGTGGATACAACGTAAAATTTTATCTGAACGGGCAGTTTACAGGGCAAAATACATTGAACGGTGTGATGCCTGTTAATAACAATGAGCTTCGTTTTGGCAGCTGGCAATGGGATGAAAATACGTACTTTTCCGGGTGGATGGATGAAATAAGGATCTGGTCAAGAGAAATGACAGACGAAGAAATTAAAATGAATATGTTTAATTCTGCCCGGGCACAGACAATTACCGGTCCCCTTGTTGGTGCTTGGGATTTTGAAGGAAACCTTCGGAATACTTCATCATCTGCAGTACTGAATGCAACTTTCAAAACAGGTAATCCCGGAGGGCAGTCAGGCTGCAGGTTCAGCGGATATAATGTTGAGTTTGTTGGAGGTCCATTTTCTGATTTCTATGATGCCCATACTACTACAATAAACAGGTATGATATTCCAAACCCGTTCCCGGGCGGATATTCAATGAGATTCCCCAATAAAACAATTAACCAGTATACCACAAATTACGATACAATTTATATTCCCGGGAATGTTACTTTAACTAACATAGAAGTATTTCTTTCTATGCAGCATATTAGTATGGGGGGAATTGTTGTTAAGCTGAAAGCACCCAATGGCCAGGAAAGAATTCTTGAAAACGGAACCGGAGGAAACTCCAGGAACATACTTTCATTTTTCACAGATGGCCAGGAACCATTAACGGAATTTTATCCCCCATGGTCATATCTTGCAGCTCCTTATAATTTATTCAGTAACTTCGGGAACAGCCCCTCGCAGGGCAGCTGGATATTAAGCATACAGCACTCAAGCTCATCGCCTCAGGCGTTACTGCTGGGATGGGGCTTAAGAATAAATAATTCAATTACCGGAGTGAATATTATTTCAAATACTATTCCCGGTAAATTTGCTCTGGATCAATGTTACCCGAATCCTTTTAATCCTTCAACTGAATTCACTTTTATGCTTCCTAAAAATGTTGATGTGAAGCTGACAGTTTATGATATACTTGGCAGGGAAGTGGATGTAGTGTTAAATGAATTTAAAAAAGCTGGCGAGTATAAAGTGAAATATGACGCTTCCGGACTTTCAAGCGGTGTATATTTTTATACTTTGAATGCCGGTAGTTTTAATGATTCAAAAAAAATGATCCTGGTAAAATAATTTTATGAGCTTCTTTTCATGCTTTAATCCCTGATCTCGGTATTCATTGTCTAAAATTGCAGCTAACGCTCTGTCTGCAAACAATGAAAGTGAGATAAATCAAAAGCAGGCTTACATAGCCTGCTTTTTGATGATTTCAGCGTGCAAGCTCTGAAAATTTATTTATCAGCCAGTCTCCTTCAGGCAGCGGCATGCATTCTTTTATGGAATTTAAAGTTTCAATGATCTTTTGTTTTGCAGGTACATCCTCGTGAAATTTCCATAATAAATTATAGTAAGTAATGAATTCATAGTACTTTTTCCTGTGCAGATCCGATAAATTATCATCAGATCCTACATACTTTTTAAACGAGTTAACAGCTTCTTTCGCTATTTCGTAATTCTTTAATTCATAATGATTCTTTAAATTCAGAAATTTTATCTGGTATTTATAAAGGTATGTATTGGTCTTGATAAGAGAAGACTGCCTTAATGATGATCCGAAATTGCCTTTTTCAAATTCAATTAATGAACCGCATAGTGCCCTGATATTTTTTCTGTGTGAAGGCTGGATGATATCTATATTTCTTTCAAGGAATTCTGATGCTTCATTTATCTTTCCTAATTCAAAATAATTGGAAAGAATGTTCAGGAAAATATCACTCCTGAAATAGTTTTCTCCGCTTATTCTATACAGCCTGTATTTAATGTACAGGTCATAATTATCATTAAGCTCCAGCCTTATTTTTCTGTCTTTTAATACTCTCTTTTTCCTTACACAGTAATTGATAAGGTATATTACAACAGTTCTTTGGGTGCCTTCGTTATAATTATCGATGTGTTTAAGGACATATTTTTTAAAGTCACTGTAATATTTCTCATCATTAAAATTCTTAAAAGCCATAAATGCCAGGTAATATGCGTTCAGAATATCCTTATTATCAAAATCATTCTTTAATATATAATCAAACAGAGCGGATACGTTAAAATTCTTTAAGAACTCGTTCCCAAGATCAACTTCAATTTTAGTGTTGAACCTGCCCTTGTTCGAAAGGTTATCCTGGAGTGAAAGGAAAAAATCCGAAAGAAAATAAAATATAATGTATTCAGTTCTTTTATAGATATTCAGCGTTATCTTATGCTGCATACCGCGCTCCAGATGGAACATCACATTTTTCCACTCTGCCAAATGTTTCTCAAGAAAATAATCATAATGCAGCTTGTTGTTATCAAGATATATGTTGTACTGTTCCAGCCTGGATGTGAACAGGTTATCAAGCTTCCTGCTGTCAAACTCATCAAGCAGCAGCTTATTGAAAAACTGTTTGTTTGTGCCAACAGCTGAGTGCACTATAAATCTTTCTGATTCCTTGTAAAGATCAGAAAGTAATTTTCTGAATTTACTGTCATCATAGTGTGTACCGTGATAAACAGCCTTGTAAACAGATTCCTTGGTAAGGCTGCTGCTTTCAAAAAAAGGGTAAAATTTTTTCAGGTAGCTGTAAAGCTTTACAAGATTCTTATTCGAATTGAGGAACGGTGAATCAAGATACCTGGTAAAGCTTAAAACTTCCTTTTTGCTGAAAGTTTTTATAATATCAATTGCCTTGCTCTGGATCATTAAATACTGAATTATTTTTTCACAATTTACTACTATACTGGGTTTAAAAAACGCTAAAAATATGAAAAATTTGAATAAAAATGTATATTCTATTACATAATCTGTTTTTCACAATCAATAAAACATCCTTTTGAAAATTATACTTCCTGAAGTAGATTTGCTGTATGATAAATTAATTACAAAATATCTTTAATTGTTTTAAGTTCAAAACAATAAAAGAGTTCCATTAATTAATTTACCGGTTACGATAATTTTCAATTATGGGGATAGCTGAAAATAAATAATATTACTATGAAAAATTAAAAGGAGAAAAAATGAAAAGCTTTAAATTATTAATTCCGGTTTTGATCTTATTTGTTTGCCTCAGCAATGTTTATACTCAGGATAATAATATTCTTCCTCCGTATACGGGAGATTCTTACGGCTCTGAATCAAATAACGGTATACTTGGCAGTCTCAGCGGACCCGGAAGGTACTGTGCTGTACCGCACAATAATCTGTTAAATCCTCAGCTAACAGGCTCAGTCGAAGCATGGGTCTACCTTACATCATACAATGAGTTCAATTCTTACATAGTGCAAAAAGGTCCCTCATTTATTTTCGGAATAGGTAATGCCGGAATTGGTCATAAGCCGTTCCTATATGTAAACGGTACAACGTTTACTGCCTTAGATTCAGTCCCTTTGAACCGCTGGGTGCATGTAGCTTCATCATGGCTGCAGGGCAGTCCAAACTCACTGGTAACTTTCACAATTGACGGTAATCCACAGGGAGCTCAGTCACTCGCTGCAACATGGGTAAATAACACTGATTCACTTACAATAGGCGGAAGCAGGCTTACTTCGGTTGTTACTTTAAACGGATTTATTGACGAAGTGAGATTATGGAGCGTAACAAGGCCGGCAGGAGATATAGCAAGAACAAGATTTATAGGACTGGGTGACGGACCCGGCGCAAACCAAATTGCTGCCCTCACTTCAAACGAAGATTACAAATACCTTATTGCTTCATGGACCTTCAATATCGGCGGACTTGCTTATGAAGATATTAATAATCTTGTAGGCGTATTCAGGGGAGGCTCCGGGGCACAATTCACAAATATACTTGGACAGCCGGTACCTTATAATCTTGCGATGTATTTTCCGGGGAATATTAACAGCAATGTTAGGGTGCCAGATAACAATGCATTTGATCTTACCGGGGGAGGAACAATTGAAGCCTGGGTTTATTGCAATCCGCCCGGCGGGTATACAGTTATTTCAAAGGGTTCATCTGCTGCAATCACTACATTCAGAGTATATATTCAGGGCAGCGGTTTATTGAGCCTGCAATTGGGTAACGGCTCAAATTTTGCAGGAATTGTACCTTTTCAGAAATGGTCTCATATAGCGGTAACGTGGACAGGGGCAGGAGCCGGAAGCTATTCATGCAAGTTCTATATAAACGGACAGCTGATAAATACTCTCCCAATTACTACAACAGTACCGGGTAATGCTGACCAGGTAAGGATTGGCAATCTGCAATGGGATGCCAATAATAATTTCAACGGATATATGGATGATCTGAGGATCTGGTCAAGAGAGATGTCACAAATTGAGATCAGGGCAAACATGTTCAATTCAACAAGGTCACAAACTCTCATCGGTCCGCTTGTTGCATCATGGGATTTTGAAGGGAACCTGAACAATATATCATCTACTTCCGGGATAAACGGAACGTTCAATAC
>JAPUEV010000311.1:4544-6709 GCA_027492415.1 Ignavibacteria bacterium | reverse complement strand
TTATTTTTTATTTCAGATAATACTTCAGGGAAATTTTTTTGATACTCAATAAACCTTATAATATTTTCTAAAATATTTAAAATTGCTATAGAATTTAAAAAGAGAAGTTTTCTATTGAGAAGAGACAATAAGTCCATTGTTTTCCGTGAGGTCGTTATTGAAGAATCTCTCTCAATGTTATACTGAAGAATATCAAAATTTGCGCCAGGTGTATCTTCATTTTCTTCAAATATCGAAAATAAATTATTTTCCAGAAACTTCAATTCTTTATCACTATATACTTTTAACAACAATGATTGATCTTTGTTACTTGAATCAACACACTTACGCATTAGATTTAAATAATCGTAAGAATTTTTGGGCTGTTGGAATGTAGACGGAGCAAAAGGATTCGGGTAATTGTTTTTATCTTCTATATACCAATTTGTATACCAGTATAATTTTTCTACTAAATAATATGGATTATAGTTTGCGTAGTCACTAATACTATCCAGCCAGGTCATGCTTCGTAATGGATTTGTCATCATATCTTTCACCAGCGGCAGGATGAGCTTTGATTCATTGGTCGGATTTTTTTCTGCAGCTGAGAAGAATTCGATAGGGATGGAGATATCTTCGCGGGTTAGTCCACGGTTGCGGAGTGTTTGGTCAAGAAGTGAGTTAATATCACGCTGCTGAGCCGAGATACCTGAAGAAATAACCAGCAGTGATATTATTAATAATAACTTTTTCATTGAATAAATATAAATGATAGAGTGGATTAAAAGAATGAAGAATTGACCACCTCACCCTCCAGCTCCCTCTCCTAAAAGGAGATGGAGAGCCATAGTGCCAAAATAGGTTTCCCCCTCTCCACTAAGGATAGGGAGAGGTACAAATACAAATGCATTTTTCTTTTGTAGGTGTCAACGCTTGCGTGACACCTTTGTTCATTAAAGGGCGTCAGGCAAGCCATGACGCCTACAGATTATTTTTAAGTACATCTACTTATGAAACAAAATTTAAATTCAGCGAGTATATAAATTAACATTATGCAGAGGTTTTAGACCATGAAATACACAAAAACATTAATTTTAGCGTTTATTCTGCCATTTATTGTGGCACTGAATGCATGCCAGGAAGCAAGCGATAAACAATCCGTTAACCAGGAACAGCCCAGATCAGATTTTTATAAAACAGATGCGCCATCAACTACAACCAACGATTATGAATCAGCGCCGCAAAAAGATATTGATGACATAACAGGAAACAATGAGAAAAAATCAGACGGTAAATTAAAACAGATAAACTACCAGCAGCCCACAGAAAATACCAATACCCAGGATAAGAGGATGATAATACGCTCAGGTACTATGAGCATTGAAAATGACAGCTTTGATGAGACAGAAGCGAAGGCAAAGGAAATTGCAAAGAATCTTGGGGGATTTATAACGAACTCCACGGCACAGGTAAACCAGAGCGGGAAGAAACAGGGAACGCTCACAATACGCGTACAGGCTGATAAATATGACGCACTGCTTGCAGAAATTGCAAAGACAGGTAAAGTTATGAACCAGAACATTACAGGACGTGATGTGACCGAAGAATATGTTGATGCAGAAGCAAGATTGAAAACTCAGCGTGAGCTGGAAGCAAGATTGCTGCAATTGCTTTCTGAAAAGACAGCGAACTTAACAGCAGTGGTAGAAGTTGAGCAGAAGCTTGCATCGGTTAGAGAGAATATCGAAAAGACCGAGGGCAGGATGAGAATGCTGAAGGACCAGGCATCATACTCAACTGTAACATTAAGCATATATGAGCCCGCAATATTAAATACATCTTCAGGCGGTTTCTTCTATGAGCTTGAGCGCGGATTTGAGAAGGGTCTGACAGGCTTTACCGCTGTGATAAGCGGGCTGATAACCTTCATAGTTGCGCTCTCGCCGATACTTGCGATATTTGGGTTGATAGTATATTTGGTAATAAGATATATAAGGAAAAAGAAAGTTGTGAAGGCATAAGTTTGTTTGCAGAGTTTATGACGTAAAACTCTGCAAAGTGTTGGATGCCCTCCCAAACCGGAGTTTGGGAGGGAGATGTAACCTAAAGATATTGTTTAAAAGCAGCATCCCCAAAAAACAATATAGAACGCTAAAGGGAGATCGAAAGATCTCCCTGTTCTATTT
>JAPUEV010000311.1:0-4444 GCA_027492415.1 Ignavibacteria bacterium | reverse complement strand
CGCACTTTGTGCGAGCCACCCCTCCTAAAAACAGGAGGGGAGCATTTTGTGTTTAATTTTATATATCTTTTATTACGATTGTTTTTGCCCAGTTATCGCCCATGCGGCGGCGGTCTTTGTTTGAGCTGATGAGGATAAGCTCAACAAATAACAGCGGGGCAAAGTGTATCAGTATTTCACGCTTAAATGAGCGCCAGCCGCCAATAGGCTGACCGGTTGCAACATCAACCACTTTTTGCTTCAACAGCCTGCGCGCCAGGCTTTTGCCGCCAAACATATCACGTGAGTAGGAATATACTGCTCCAATAATTACGAACAATATCGTAATTACAAGCAGTATGTAATAAGGCGCGCCGTGTTTATGGGATTGTTCAGTGAAAGCAACAAAGATTGAAGCAGGGATTGCAATAATAAAAATTACAAGCAGGCGGTCAATAATGAACGCTAGACCCCGCGAAAATACCGAGGGAAGCTCGCCATAACGGGATGTATCGGTATTTGAGGTAAATTTTGCGGTAAAGGGACCCATATCAGTCAGCTGGCTTTTAAGCTTGGGTACATTCGAAAATGGTCTTAACAACAGAGATATAACAAGGCAGGGTATCAAACATACAAGCAGTGTTAACAAGGCAGCCACTCCCGGCGGGTAAGTATTGGTACTATCTGTCAGAAGCTCTGCGAAAAATTCATAGGGACCCGAAAAAGTGTACATAAACAATAACATGGCAGCAAATGAAACCAAAAGCATAGATATTCCAATAACACGGAAAAGCCATAACGGAATGATCTTAGGAAAACTCATAATAAACCCCGCAATTTTTTTAATATTTTAATATTTTGAATTATTGACCTTTCACGGTAACATGAAAGGTCACAGGCGTCATTTAACCAATGACATCTTTTTTACTTCAGAATACAGTAAATTGTTTCCTGAGGTAACTTCAAGCTTATAAAAATATATTCCCGATGAAAATCCTGAAGCATCAAAATTTATCCGGTAGCTGCCGGCAGGCAATTCACCATTAACAGGTACAGCGGCAAGCCTGCCTGAAATATCATACACTGAAAGGAGAATTTTCATTTTGCCTTCTCCTGAGGCAGGTACTGAAAAATCAATTTTTGTAGACGGGTTAAACGGGTTGGGATAATTCTGTGAGAGCGAAAAGCTTGTTGCGGTCTCAGAAATATTTTCTACAGGTGTTAGCCCACTGTTGGTGGTTTTATATATTTTACCAAAGCCGCCTACAACCCAGCCGGTTGACTGGTTAATAAAATCGATCTCTTCAAAGCGTGCGCCGCCCGGCAGCTGGCTCTGAATCCAGATGCTGCCGCCGTTGGTAGTTGTAAGCACAGTACCGGCATCGCCTGCTGCATACCCTGTCAAAGGGTTGATGAACTCGATGGCATACAGCCCGTTTGAATTACCGATATCTCTCTGAACTGTCCAGTTAACTCCGCCGTTTGTAGTGGAAGCGATATACTCCCTGTAGCCCGATACCCAGCCGGTATTCTCATCTAAAAATTTTACAGCATAAACAACCCTGAAGTTGGATGTAACAAGAATGGGTGACCAGCTTAAACCGCCATCGGTTGTATTGTGTACAGTTGAGCTTCCGCCTGAGTAAGTGGTTTTCCAGCCGGTGTTTTCGTTTATGAAATAAATATCTTCTGCGGGTGTGTTTGAAATTACAAACCAGTTCAAGCCCGCATTTGTGGTTTTATATAATTTATTGGATGTTACCCAGCCTGTTTGAGAGTTGATGAAGAAGAGCCTCATAGGGTCAATGCCCGTATAGAAATGTCTTATCCAGCTAGAGCCGCCGTTTGTTGTGTATAGCAGGGAATCAATAGTGGAAGCAATGAACCCGGTATTATCATTTAAGAACCAGACGGAATTAAGCACAGGTCCTGTACCTGGTAGCGAAATATCACTCCAGCCGATGCCGCCATTTGTGGTTTTAAGTATCAGGTTACCGTACCCGCATGCATAGCCGGTTTGTGAAGATGGGAATGATGAAGAGAAAATGTTGAATCCGGAAGGCGTGGTCTGGCTGACCCACTGGGTGAAGAGGCTTGAGCATGAGAGCAGAAAAGTAAAAAATATTATTTTGCTGCAATTGCGGATGATGGATGAATTTTTCATTTCCTGCTGAATTATATATTTTGAGAGAAATTATTAATTTATATACTGTTAAAATTAAATTATTGTTCCCTGTAATATTTATTTATCAAACTTTTTTAGATACTTTATGCTTTCAAGCAGCTGCTGCGCTTCCTTGTATCTTTTATCACCTGGCTTTATTTGTTTAAGGTGCCAGGCTGCCTTATCATACTTTTTTTCACCTATATACTTTGCGCCAATAATAAAATTATCTTCATCTGAAAGTGATGAGGGTTCTTCAGGCTCAACTTCTGTAGGTTCGGTGTTTTCGCCGGTTACAGTTTTTTCCTTTGTTGTGGTTTGTTCGGTTACCTTATTATCCCCGGTCATTTCTTCTATCTTTTTCTTAACCGAGCCTGATTTACCCATAAATAAAAATAAGCCGGCCGTACCAATACCAACAAGCAGTAAAACCGCAAATAAGAAAACCATTATTTTCCCGCCGCCGCCTTTACTGCCGCTGTTTTTGCCAACCGATCTGAACGGATTATCATAGAAAGGCTGCATGTACTGCCTGTAGTATTCCGGGTCGGCTGTCTGGTAATATTTGGCAAGCTCATCAAAATACTGCCTGCTGTTCTGCCAGTAGGATTCAAGGTCCTGTTTTGAGGGTCCGTTTGTCATATAAAATGTAATTAATTGTAATAATCATATAAATTAAATAAATATTTTTAATATAAATGCCCCAAAATATAATTTAAACAGCAGCAGCACGGCTTTAAAGAGAGTGTAACTGAAAAGAGTTAGTATATACCAAATTTTTTCCTATTGACATATGAAAAGTATTTATTATATTTGCATAGAATTAAAGAAACAACAGTTCTTTTATAACTTAATTCAAAATTTTTGCAGCAGGAGTTAGCTAGGTAAGGGTGGCTAACGTTTTTAGTACGAACGCTCCCAGTGTTCCGAAAAAACCTGCTGCGTTTTTTTTGCCCAAAATTGAAAAAACCCGCATTTTACAGCAAAAAGGGCAAAAAAAAGCCGGGAAATATGCCCGGCAATGGATTTTGAATTGAAGATGGTATTTAATTTATGCGTTATTGTTACTCCCCAGCTTTTTTTCTATCAGATGATCAGCATCTCCTACTGTCACGATACCGGATTCATCACCTTCATCGTATTTGAGCCCGAAGCTGTCTTCCAGTTCAATTACATAAGTGATAAGATCTGGTTGTGTAATTATACCTAAACTTGAAAGCGTAGTATAATTATGAATTTCTCTTGAAGAAGTTCCTGTATACGTAGCAGTGAAATCTATTACTTGCTGGTCAACAGAATTTTTCATAATATTTAAATCCTTTCTTTAATAAATTTAAAAAGGCGAAACGATTTCCTTAAATATACTAAATATTTAAGAAAAAAATCAGTTTCGCCCTGTTAGATAGGGGGGCCGATAAAATTTTCAACAATTTTTTATTTTAATTTATTCAGCTTTTCAAAATCAATAATTTCTTCAAGCATACCGTTAGAGTCACATATCCTTAATTCAGCTTTCTGGTTGTTAAGCAGGCTTTCAGCAAAGTACAGAAGCATCAGCTTATACTTTGCTTTTTTTACAACATTGTTATGGCCTTCTTTTCTTAAAACCCAGCCGTTCAAGCCGAAACCGGGCTCAAGATAATACCTTTGTTTCACTGAATATTCTGAACTCATTCTTAATGCCATTTGTTTACCTGCTTTTAATTTCCTGCCCTTAAGACTTCTTTAAGCGCAATAATATTTTTAATAAAAAATTCTTTCATTACAACCCCCGTTTAATTTGTGCTACTAATATAGTTTTCAATTTTACCTTATGTAAAAGAAAAAAAACCTTTAATGTCGAGCGGTATATTAAATTATATGGTGGTTTTTAGCTAAAAATACGCTATTTTAGGTTAAACTTGTCGAATTGGTAATGGATATAGAAGAATCAAAACTTGCCGAATTATTGAAAACTCTTAATAAACAAGAGTTTGAAAGATTGGAAAAATTTATAAATTCACCGTTTTTTAACACAAGTGAGCAGATGATGCAGCTTTACGGGCTGTTTAAGGCTGATTATCCTAATTTTAAAACTTTAAGCAAAGCAAAGATCTTTACACAATTTTACCCGAAGGAAGAATATAAGGATAAGAAAATACGTGACCTGCTGAGCAGAATGCTTGAGCTTGTACAGGTTTATCTGGCACAGCTGGAATTTGAAAAGAAGGTTAACGTTGAAAATACTTTTGTTTTAAACCAGTACATAGAGAGGAACCTTAAGAAGCATTACGGCAGCAAATTAAAAGATTCAGAAAAAAA
>JAPUEV010000310.1 GCA_027492415.1 Ignavibacteria bacterium | reverse complement strand
GCCCCAGCATTTCCTGTATGGAGCGCAGGTCTGCGCCGCCTTCAAGCAAATGTGTGGCAAATGAATGTCTGAGTATATGCGGATGTATCTTCTTCTGTATCTTTGCAAGCTTTGAGTATTTACTGATGATATCCCAAATAGCCATTCTTGAGAGCTTCCTCCCCCTCCAGTTAAGGAACAGGTAATCTTCTGAATAAGGTTTAGCAAGTGTACTTCTGGATTTATCTATGTACAGCTTAACCCATTCAAGTGATGATGCGGCGGCAGGAACAATACGTTCTTTCGAGCCTTTCCCTATAACCCTCACAACTTCATCAAGAAATAAAATATTCGATGTCTTTATAGTCAATACCTCGCTTACCCTTAAGCCGCAGGCATACATTAATTCCAGTATTGTTTTATCACGCAGTCCGAGCGGTGTATTTATATCCGGCTGGCTGAGTATTTTATCAATTTCTTCAACTGTTAAAATTTCAGGCAGTTTTCTGCCAAGCTTCGGTGAGTCAAAAAATTCCAGCGGATTAAGCTTTATATCATATTTTTTTGAATCCATCAGGAATTCAAACAGCTGCCTTAAGGTTGAAAGCATTCTTGCAGTTGATGATGCTTTTAATTCCTTTTTTAACTGCGCAAGGAATTTTTCAATATCAGCTTCACCAACATCTTCGAATCCCTGTACATTATGGCTATCAAGGAAATTGATGAATTTATCAAGATCGAAACGGTATGACTGGATCGTATTGGGTGAGAGAGATCTTTCAAGCTCGAGGTAAAGCATAAATGATGTTACCTGAGATTCTTTCTTATCTGCAGACTCAGTTCTAATCTTCATCATCTGCATTTTCAGGATATTTTATCCTGTGGTGATGTATACCAACTATGGTTTTGAGGAAGCTTTGTTTAATGTTGATAAGATCCTTTAGAGTAAGGTCGCATTCATCAAGCTCGCCATCCAGGAACCTGGCGCGGATAATTTCGCTTATCTGTGTTTCAAGCTTAGCCGGTGTAGGGTCATCAATAGAGCGAGTTGCAGCTTCAACCGCATCAGCAAGCATTACTATGCCTGTTTCCTTAGTCTGCGGCTTGGGACCGGGATACCTGTAAATATACTCGTGGGTTGTATCAATTTCACCTTCATCAGTCCTTGCCTTTTCATAAAAATAAGAAACAAGGTTTGTACCGTGATGCATTGGTATGAAATTAATAATTTCACGCGGCAGCCTGTTCTTTTCTGCAAGCTTAATGCCGTTCTTAACGTGCGCAATAATCATCTTGGCGCTAAGTGATGGATTCAGCTCTTCATGCTTGTTGGATTCCATCTGGTTTTCAACAAAGTAATCAGGGTTAACAATTTTGCCTATATCATGATAATAGCACCCTACCCTTGCCAGCAGATGGTTTGCGCCGATCTCCTTTGCCGCCTGCTCAGAAAGATTACCCATTATTATGGAATGATGAAAAGTACCGGGAGCTTTTGAGGAAAGATCCCTTAACAGCGGGTTATTAAAATCGCTAAGCTCCAGGAATACCAGGTCAGTTGCAACGCGGAATACTTTTTCGTAGAATATCAGCAAGCCGTATGCAAGTATTGGGGATAGAATGGCATTAAGCCCTGCGCCTATCAATTGGCTTTTTACAGTATTGAAATCATCATAGCGTTCAAGCCCGATAGCAATTATAGCCGCAAAGTATCCCAGCAGGATATATATCATTGAAATAAATATCTGTGAGCGGTTCTTGATATCCCTTACTGAATACACTACAAGCACCGAAGCGCAAAAATTGGGAATGAGTATATCATAATCCCCTCCCCTGACGGCAGAAACAAGGAGACAGATTATTATTATAGCGTATACAGCAACACGGGAATCAAAAATTATGGTAAGCAGCATTGCCGCAACGGGTACAAATATTATATATTCAATGGGGTAATTGATCTGAAGCTGCAGGCTTAGATATGAAAAAACACATTGAAGCAGAATGATAGTTGAAATAAGAATAAGCTTCATGTTATCTTCAAAAATACCAGAGCGCATTTTAAAGAGAAATATACCAAGAAGGAATATCATAAGTGAAACGAACATGAACCTGCCCAGCTGCTGCAAATAAAAATCACGGGAACCCATCTGTTCATTCCGTATCTTTTTATATGACTCAAGCTTCAGCTTTGTAGCTTCATTTATAGGCTCGTGTTTGCTTACTATTCTCTCATTTTCCCTCACCAGCCCGAAGGTTTTTGGTACGGCATCTGTTACTGAGTTGAGGATTTTCTGGGTTTCAGCCTCATTATAGATTAGATCAGGGTAGATATAAAGCCTGGCAAGCTTAAATGATACGCTGGATAGCTCAGGGTTTTTATAGAACCCGTTGAAATCATTCTTAAGGATATTTTCAACCTCATTTATATCGCGGACGCTGTTAATATCGATATTTTCTTCGATCTTATTTTTTACAAAGGCTATCCTGCCTGCTTTTATTCCTGATTTCGGAAGATCAATTATCTTCTGGTCGCCTACCTGGTTAAGCGAAAGTATTATCTTCTTTTTAAACGCATCAATTGCCGCGGAATTATTCAGGTTGCCTGTAAGGCTGCTCCACTCCGCTTCTGTTAATGTAAAATCAAGATCTGATTTGAGCTTGTTAAGGGATTGTTCACTGGTAGTTCGTTTTTCCTCCGGTAAGGAGCGCTCCTTCTGAAAATCTGCATCATACTCAACAGCTTTTATAAGTTTAGAGTATTCTGTATTAAATGAATCCAGCCAGTTGGTTGAGCCCTGCTTCCTGCTGTTAACATCAAACACCGGGTAAACCTTGCTTCCTGCTTCATCAACTTCCTTTTTATAAACTGATTCGCTTTTATATACAGGAAAGCTGAAAGGAGCAATGAGGTCTTCTTTGCTCCATACCATACCTACCATGTAGTCGGTTTCTATGGTTTCATATTTGGGAAACATTGCAGTTATTAGAATAACTGTAATAAAGGCAATAAGAAATTTTACCGTCTTATCGGTTTTGAACTCTCTTTTATTTTTGCTGAGTTTTGCCAAATTATTTTTGTTGCTTCCGGACTAAATTAACGATAAAAATGTTTTCTAAGTGTCCAGATATAAAGGGATAGCAGCTGCAGCTAACGGCTGTTTGCAAATATCCAGCAGGAAAATTGCCCCGGAATTATTCTATCCCGTAATGTGTCGAGTAACGGGTTTTTCCGTCAACAACAAATTCCTTCAGGATCCTGGTAGTAAGTCCGTAAATGGTATCATCCATTTCATCTTCCATTCCTTCAAATTCAGCTTCGTCTCTGAGGATATAAACTTCTGTAAAACTGTTCTTTTTATTCTTATCTTCAACTACCATATATTTATGGTCAGTCTTGGAGTTCATATAAGTTTCCAGTTCTTTTGCAGAAACCAGGTAATCTTCCCTTTTTTCAGGGTAAACATCGTAATTTATTTGAAATAATATTTTGCTCATGATTCCACAATATAATTTTCTGAATTTTTAATTGAAAGTGCAATTTTTGGTAAAACATTAATTTTTTCGGAACATTTTATATACTTAATAAAGTTGAATAATAAACCGGTCAATGATATATTATAAGTCTCTTAGTATTTTTACAGCGAGATAAGATAACTACACTTTTCAAATATATGATATCTGCTGACTTAACCTATTGTGATATTAATATTTATATTTTATTATGAATCGGTTTTTGTTAAATTAGCCTGATTGCTATATGAGATTTTTCATTAAAGCATAATATGTTTAATTAATTATACCTGGCATAAGTACAGATACTACAAATAATATAACGGGCGAACCCGTTGGGCATAAAAAAAATCTAAAATATCTTCTTTATCTTTCATTAGGTGCTTTAGGTGTCGTATACGGCGATATCGGTACAAGTCCTTTATACGCGTTAAAAGAATGTTTTTCTGAACTTCATGGTGTTAAGCCAACACATGATAATGTTCTCGGTGTACTATCATTGGTATTCTGGGCTCTTATCATTGTGATTTGTATTAAGTACCTTATTATTGTAATGCGGGCAGATAATGAAGGAGAAGGCGGAATACTTGCATTAATGGAGCTAGTAAGACCCCGCAAGCAGGGTATTGGCTTTATGATAATTATCAGCCTTGGGTTATTTGGCGCTGCATTGTTATATGGAGATGGTATAATAACGCCTGCAATTTCAGTGCTTAGTGCCGTTGAAGGTCTTGAAATAGCGACCCCTGCGCTTAAGCACTATGTAATTCCGATCACGATAATTATTTTATTCTTACTGTTTTATTTCCAGAAAAGAGGAACAGGCAAGGTTGGGGCTGTATTCGGACCTGTTATGATAGTATGGTTCATTGCAATTGCCGCATTAGGTATAGCTGCTATCATTAAAAACCCTGAGGTTCTTCACGCTGTTTATCCAATGTATGCAATTAATTTCTTTCTTCATAACGGTTTTCATGGATTTGTAATTCTGGGCTCGGTTTTCCTTGTAGTAACAGGCGGCGAAGCTTTATATGCGGATATGGGTCACTTTGGTCCCCGCCCAATAAGATATGCGTGGTTCACACTTGTTCTGCCCTGTTTAATCATGAATTATTTCGGTCAGGGTGCTATGATGCTTCAGAATCCGGCCGCAGCACAAAACCCCTTTTACTATCTTGCCCCTGAATGGGCGCTTTACCCTATGGTTGCAATTTCAACTATTGCTACTGTAATAGCATCACAGGCGTTAATTTCAGGAGCATTTTCAATCACACAACAGGCACTGCAATTAGGCTTTCTGCCAAGGGTAAGGATAATACATACTTCACAGGAAGAACGCGGACAGATATATATTCCCCAGCTGAACTGGTTATTATTCATTGGAACAATATTACTGGTGCTAAGCTTCAGAAGCTCCAGCAACCTGGCAGCTGCCTATGGTATAGCGGTAACATCTACAATGGTGATTACTACTATCCTTACTTTTGTGGCTATGACGAAACTCTGGAAGTGGTCTGTACCCGTTGCAATAATTATATCTGTGTTCTTTATGTTCATTGATCTTGCTTTTTGGGGAGCTAACTTGCTTAAGGTAATGCATGGTGGCTGGGTACCCCTGGTAATTGGCATGGCTATTTATATCGTTATGACCACATGGAACTGGGGAAGAAAACTGCTGCATCACAAGCTTGAAGAAGAAACCCAGCCAATAGAGAATTTTATTGATGAGGTAATGAGTGTAAGGCTGGTATCAACACCGGGCACAGCTATTTATATGTCCAGTAATCCAAAAGGAACCCCCCCTGCCCTTGTAAAGAACATGAAGCATAACAGGGTACTGCATAAACAGATCATTGTTTTAAGCATAGTTTTCAAGAAGATACCGCATATAAATATTGAAGACGGTATTGAGATACAAAATCCAACTGACGGGTTTTACAGGGTAATTGCATCATATGGTTTTATGGATAATGCCAATATACAGCAGATAATAGAAGTGCTTAATAAAAGCGGTATTAATATTAACATTAATAAGACCACATTTTTCCTTGGCAGAGAGCTATTGGTAGCAAAAGAAAAATACGGCATAACAAGGCTGCGCAAAAAATTATTCATTCTGCTTTCAAGAAATTCACAAAGAGTAACAGAATACTTTAATATACCAAATGACAGGGTTTTTGAAGTAGGTTCACAAATAGAGATTTAAAGCTAATAACCGGCAGCCCTTACCTGGTCCTCATCCATTCCAAAATAATGCGCAATTTCGTGAATTAACACTTCGCGTATCTTTTCTTTCAGCTCTTCCATTGTATCACAAAATCTTTCAATGTTATCCTGGAATAATATTATCCTGTCCGGTGTGGTATTCATATAATAGGTATTCCTGTTGGTATAAGGCACCCCTGAATAAATTCCGAGAAGTGAATAGCCTTCTGTTAACCCAACACGGGCAAGATCAGTTTCAGATGGAAAAGGCTCAACAAGGAAAACAAGATTTTCTATTTTTGATTTGAACGGTTCCGGAATTTCATGCAGCGCTTCCTCCATCATTTCGCTGAAGTGTTCTTCGCTTACTTTTATCATTTGGCTTTTTCCTTTACAAACGGCTGAGTAATATCAACAATCCGGAATTTTTCGCTGTACTTATATTTTTTTGTGTAACTGGAAAGATGTGTTTTAACCCAGTCACTCATTGATTCGTGGTCATGAAATTGTGACCTGTGGCATTCGATAAGCTTTATTTTGTCGTTTATAAAAGGAGTTAAATTTACGTAATAATTCGGCTTATCTGACCCATAAAACCAGAATTTCTTAACCGCATGCGGCTCACCTTTAATAAGATACCGGTTGCGTGCAGCAAATACAGAATCAAATGATGCTTCAGCAATAACACGGTGGTCGCGGTGCAGGAGGTTAACGCTTTCAAATGACCTGTTTGAAGGATCAAAAGCAAATATTATTTCCGGTTTAACTTTTTTAATGATAACAGCAATTTTTTCTCTAAGCTCATCAGTATATTTTAGATAGCAATCCCTGTAATTCAGGAAAAAAACTTTTTTTACACCAAGCATTTTTGCAGCCTTTAACTGTTCATTATGTCTTGTCTTAACACGTACAGCCCTTGATTTGTGAGCGATCTTAAAGCCATTTTCACCATTGGTGGCAACTATAAAGTAGATGTCATAACCAAGCTTTTTGAACTTAAACATGGTACCGCCGCTTGAAAA
>JAPUEV010000309.1 GCA_027492415.1 Ignavibacteria bacterium | reverse complement strand
CCTTAGCGCTATCAACTTTATTAAGCACTAATATTACCTTTTTGTGCGCGTTCTCTTCCTTATTGGCTTCTTTCCGTAATAACTTTGCAATTTCCAGGTCAAGCGGAGAAATGCCTGATTTTGCGTCAACAACGAACAGTATGATATCAGCTTCATCAATTGATATCTTTACCTGTTCCCTTATTGCAGATTCAATTTTATCTTTGCTGTTAGGTACATAACCGCCTGTATCAATTAAAAAGAATTTTATGCCGTTCCAGTCAAGCTCGCCGTAATTGCGGTCACGGGTAACGCCGGGCATATCATCAACAATAGCTATTTTTTTGCCTATAAGCCTGTTGAAAAGCGATGATTTCCCTACATTGGGTCTTCCGATAATAGCTGCGATTTTTTGAGGCATAAATAATTGGTATTAAAATTTCCGGTAAAAATTTTGCCGGTTTTAAAGGTCAGTTAATTCTTTCACTGATAAAATCAACGAATTTTATCATCGTCTCTTTGGTCTCTGATGGTGTGAATCCCTGGAGCTTTGTCTTCGCTACTGCGCAGAATTCTGAAGTTTTGTTCACAGTATACTCGATGCCGTTATGTTCCTTAATGAAATCCATAACAATGCTTCTGCTTTTTTGAAATGTCCCGTTCTTAACAACGTTCATTATCTCTTTGGCATCTTTTTTAGAGGCGTTGTTCAGCGAGTGAATCAATGGAAGCGTAAATTTCTTTTCCTTCAGGTCGCTGCCTGAGGATTTGCCCATGATTTTCTTTTTGCCTATGTAATCCAGAAGGTCATCCCTTAGCTGGAAAGCTATACCTATATTTTCACCGAAATCGCTCATCAGCTGTATCTCGTTCTTATCCTTTGATGTACTTGCAGCGCCAAGCTCGCAGCATGCTGTTATTAATGATGCGGTTTTATCAGAAATTATCCTGAAGTATGTTTCTTCGTTAACATCAAACTTGCGGTTTTTCTGTATCTGCAGCAGCTCGCCTTCGCTCATTCTCTTTACAGCCCTTGATGTTATCTTAAGGAAGCCGCATTCATCGTTTTCAAGCGCAAGCAGCAGGCCGCGTGAGAGCATAAAATCACCCATCAATACAGCTATTTTGTTCTTCCACACAGCGTTTATAGATGCAAGCCCGCGCCTCGTTTTGGCGTCATCCACAACATCATCGTGTATCAGTGTGGCAGTGTGGAGCATCTCAACAAGCGTTGCCGCTGTATAAGTTCTTGGGGTAACTTCACCGCAAAGCTTTGCAGAAAGCAGCACAAGTATCGGTCTTATCTTCTTGCCCTTTTGCCTTAAGATATACTTGCTGATAAGATCAACAAGCGCTACTTTAGAGCGTATTGCCTCACGGAAGTGAAGGCGGAACTCTTCCAGCTCATTTTCTATAGGGTGCGATATTTTTTTAAGATCCAGATCCATTAAAATTTATTCGGTTATTTCTGATTTTTTAGGCTGTGATAATTTTGAGATCAGGATACTTATCTCGTACAGTATTAAAAGCGGTATGCCAAGCAGCAGCTGGCTGGTTACATCAGGGCTTGGTGTTAAAATACCCGCCAATATTAATATTATTACAATTGCATGCTTCCTGTACTTGCGCATGAACTTTGGCGTTAATATCCCCAGCTTTGATAAAAAGAACGATATCATGGGAAGCTCGAACACAACACCTGCGGCCAGCATAACAGATATCACAAAGCTGAAATATTCATCAACGGCAATGTTGTTTGTAATTGCAGTAGTGCCAAATGCCGCAAAGAACTTTAATGCAGTGGGCAGCATCACAAAATAAGCGAATGTTAAGCCGCCAAGAAAACATATTGATGAAAACACAACGATTGTTGATATGTATTTCCTCTCGCCGGGCAGTAAGCCGGGCTCTATGAACTTCCATATCTGGTAAAATATATTCGGAATGCTGAATATCATTCCGCAAACTAGTATCACTTCAAAATAAAGAACAAGCTGCCCGTATGGCTTAAGATTAATAAGTTCAAGCGGGGGAGTGGTTTGCTTTGCAGGGGCTAAAAGAAAATCGTTCATGATAAAATCTATAAAAACCGCGGCAACAATTCCGCCTATAACAATTCCAATTACCGCTTTAATTAAACGCCATCTTAATTCCTCAAGATGCTCCCAAAAGCCCATTTCACCGGCTTCACTGCCTTCAGGCATAGTATCGTTTTCAGCCATAGATTACCTGGTATCTGCTAATAGTTCCCTTTCAAATCGTTCTTTTTCTATCTTATGCATCAGCATCTTATATTTCATTTCATAAGTATCCGTTTCAATTGTTTCTTCAGGTAAAGCAGTATCATCAATTACAGTATTAACCTGTATCTCTTCAGGCTTTTCTGCGGCAATCACAGAAACCGGCTCTGTTTGCACAGTAACCGGTTTAAATGAATAAGTATCGGTAATGTATGATAATATCATTTTGATAAATTTTTAATTACCAGGTGAACAGCTCCGGGTAAAGCGGGAACTCTGCTGTGATATCTTCAATTTTCTTAGCTACACTTTTTTTAACATCATCGCTTTCAGGGTTTGTAATAACATCGTTTATCATATCGGCAACTGATTCCATTTCTTTTTCTTTCATTCCGCGTGTTGTAAGCGCCGGTGTGCCAAGCCTTATTCCGCTGGTTATCAACGGACTCTTATCATCAAACGGTACTGCGTTTTTGTTGCATGTCATACCAACTGCGTCAAGTAATTCCTGTGCCTGTTTGCCGGTAATATTCTTGTTGCGCAGATCGATAAGCATTAAATGATTATCTGTTCCGCCTGAAATTATCTTAAAGCCGTATGTGGTAAGTTTGTTGGAAAGCGCCTGCGCGTTCTTGATAACCTGTTCAGCGTATTTTTTGAAATCGCCCTGGAGCGCTTCTTTGAAAGCAACAGCCTTAGCCGCAATAACGTGCATTAAAGGTCCGCCCTGTATACCGGGGATAACCATTGAGTCAATAAGCTCGCTCATCATTTTTGTTCTGCCTGATTTCGGCGCTTTTAAGCCGAAAGGATTTTCGAAATCAGCGCCCATTAATATCATTCCGCCCCTTGGACCGCGAAGTGTTTTATGTGTTGTTGTTGTAACAACGTGGCAGTGCGGCACCGGGTCATTTAACAGACCCTTGGCAATTAAGCCTGCCGGGTGAGCAATATCCGCAAGTAAAAATGCGTTCACTTTATCCGCTATTTCACGGAATTTTTTATAATCTATATTTCTTGAATATGCGCTGGCTCCAACTGTTATCATCTTCGGTTTTTCCTGGAGCACAACTTTTTCTATCATCTCGTAATCAAGCATTTCTGTATCAGGGTTAATGCCGTACTGGGTAAAGTTATAAAGCTTCCCTGAAAAATTCACCGGTGAGCCGTGTGTTAAATGGCCGCCGTGAGAAAGATCCATACCCATTACCTTATCACCGGGTTTAACCAGCACAAAGTAAACTGCCATATTAGCCTGTGAGCCTGAGTGCGGCTGAACATTTGCGTATTCAGCTCCAAAAAGCTCCTTAGCCCTGTCTCTTGCTACATTTTCTGCTATATCAACGTATTCACAGCCGCCGTAGTACCTTTTGCCCGGGTATCCTTCGGCGTATTTATTTGTCATTACTGAGCCCATTGCCTGCATTACGGGAATGCTAGTGAAATTCTCTGATGCAATAAGCTCTAATTTGTCGTTCTGTCTTTCAAGTTCATGCCTGATGGCACTGTAGATCTGGGGATCGAACTCCTGTAGATGGGTCATATTACTGTTATTTTAGTAGGTGTAATTTTTATTAAAGTATGTTAGTTAAAATTCATCTGATGGTTTTAAGAACCAAAGCTCGCCTATTTTTACAGAGGCGCCGAAACGGAAGACCTCGTCTTTTATCAGGCCGTTTGTCTGTTTGCCCTTAATGTTATACTTGGCATACAGGTCAACTGAATTGTAGCTGCCAATGGGCAGTGATAATCCTGCGCTTAAGCTTAAAGTATTTATGTTCTCACCGTTCAGCTTCAGGTAATCAGCGGTATAGCTTCCGCCAAGGCGGTATGATACCCTGCTCCAGTAAGCTGATTCCAGCTTTCTTGATGGCGTGTATTCAAACCCTAAGCCCATCTTCATGCTGTTCTTAATTTCTTCAGGGTGTGTGCCGTAATATTTGTAGTCATCCCATTTCTGGTAGAATACATCTGCTGCTACTGTAAGCTTATTATTGAATGTATTTGAAATACCAACACCAAATGCTATTGGGATCTTAAGCTTGCCTTCGCTTATCTTAACGGAATCAGTCTGCGTTGTTGACTGGTTGAACTTGCCTGTGAAATCTGAGTTGAATTCCGTTGGGGTTGATACAAATGCTCCCAATGTCAGGTTATCAAGCTTCTTGTTCTTTAAAAGCTTGCCGAACCCGTGGAAGATCAAACCGGTATTAAAATAAAATCCTGAAATAGTGTTTGATGAAACATTCTTTGTATCAAAAAGCTGCCCGTTATCAAAATCTATGTTTACTGATTTATTTATATTGCCAAATGCGTAATTGAACTGTGCGCCAAAGCTGAAATTACGGAATATTATATATGAAAACCCGAGATTGAACTTATATAACCCGCCGTTGCCGCTGTAGGTCTGTGTATAAGTTTCGCCGTCAGCTGAGCCTGTGAATTTTGTATCGTAATTAACGTTGCTGTAATTGTTGATACCCAGGTTAAATATCCAGCCGTTGCCTTTATTCAATGGGATTGAAAGGTCAAATCCTTCAAAGTTACCGTATGTTCTCTTTGATGTGTTCACACCGTCTGATGATTTGATATTTTCAAGGTTGAACTTTGATGTGAATATTGTTGTCGGTATCCTTGTCCATGCAGCGGGGTTATTTGAGTTTGTATAGTCGCCATACAGCGCAACACCCATAATACCCATCGCATCGGTGCGGTTACCCGAGGAATAGCTTAGCTCACCAAGCCCGAAGAGTGAATATATCGAGCCGCCGTTCTTATCTGTCTGTGAAAATGTAAATGAACCGCTCAAAAATAATATTAATGCAATGATCCTGAATATACTTCTGTATGCTGAGCTGTTTATCATTTTAAAATTTATCTTTTTCTTTATCATGGTGTGACCCTCGGTGTATATTTAATTACAACCCTGGGCCGCTTTAACGGGTCACTTGCTGTTTCTTTATAGAACACATACCTGTCAAGATCTATCGTCTGGTTGCCTGCAAAGAGCAGTACACCGTAATTTGCTGTTCCTGAAAGCCACCTTGCAAACGGTGAGGGTGAGCCTGCATTTACAAACCTTATCATATACTGTCCGTTGCCGGCGGGTGAGCCAATGAACGTGTACAGGTCAGTTTTTAACCCGGCTGAATCATTGATGAACTGTGCCAGTACCTTGTAAGCCGCACTGCCTGAAAAATTACAGTTGGCTGAATCAAGCGTTAAGTAAAGCTGAACGTCGTTAATTGTTGCAGTTGAAGGAATGTGGCTCATATCAAATACCATCTGCTGAACAAAGCTTACACCTGCCTGCAAATTGAATGTTTCAGTTGATGGCGCAAAGCTTGTATTAGATAGCGATATCGTTGCCGATGATGACGTGCTGATTGTATCTGTAACACTGTTCTTTGTAAAAATAACCTCAAGCCTTGGCCTTACTGTTTCAGAAATTGTTGAAAGCCCTGAGTAAAATCCTTTTATACATGTTGATGCATTATTGGGTGAGAGCACTATGCCGTAATTCTTCACTGAGTAAGCTGTATCAGCGGCGTATTCAAGCCAGTCTTTTACCATTGCCGGGTCAAGCGATATCTCTACTTCCTGTGAATCCGCTGTTGGTATTCCGGTATATGTACCTTTCGATACATTCCCGAATGCAGTACCCGAAACCGAGTCATAAGTTATAGTTGAGTAGTTCAGGTATTCCTGCACCTTGTAAACATCAAAGGCTACCTGCCCAAGTGAGTCTGATGCTGTTTGCGGGAAGTAATAATTTTTATAGCTCAGATACATCTTAGCCGAAACTACCGTTGCGCTGTCATGTGAGTCACCCAGATCGCTGAACTGTACAAGCGCTTTTGATTCATAATTCCCGTTCTTTCCAACCATCAGGTTGGATGAGCCGGAAGTATTTACATAATACCTGGAATTATTCGAGGTGATAGGCATTGTATCTATGTATGAATCAAATATCCTTACGCCGGTTGTTTCGCCGGGCGGGATAAAATTCAATCCAAGAGAAGAAGGGTCATCTGCACATCCAATAGTATATACTGAAAGGGATACTATGGTTAAAAGACTGAAGAGAGCTGCCTTAAGATTTTTATTGGTCATCAAAATTCTGAATTAACTGGGTAATTTTAGACAAAATTAATATCATCAGCAATCTAATTATTGCCGATTTTCGCCTGTTTTTGCTATATATTTAACTGCTTCATTTAAATTTGTTGCAATAAAGTCAATTTTTACATTTTCATCAAGACATTTCCTGTATGCCATTTTTCCGTATCCTGTTTCAACTAAAATGTTGTGTAAACCCGCATTTACGCCTGTCATCATATCGCTATAGGCGTCGCCTATCATGTAAGAGCCCTTTAGCTCTATATTATGTTCTTTCTGCGCTTCTTCTATCATTCCGGTCCCGGGCTTCCTGCTGGGATGCTCTGATGCAAATTTTTCAATTATTCCATCTTTGTGATACGGGGAAAAGTAAAGGGCGTCA
>JAPUEV010000308.1 GCA_027492415.1 Ignavibacteria bacterium | reverse complement strand
TGAATAAAAATACATCCCGCTTGCAAAATTTGACCCGTCAAACTGAACCTCATAACTGCCGGCTTGTTTAAAATCATTCATGCTGAATACTTCTCTGCCGATCAGATCATATATTTTGATCGATACATTAGCATCTTTGGGTATTTCGTATTTTATGTTTGTTACAGGATTAAATGGATTTGGATAGTTCTGGAAAAGCTTGTATGTCTTTGGCTGATTATTGTTAACTGCACTTATATTTTGATTTATCGGTTTACCGCTGATTAGAGCAAGTATGTTTGATTTATTATCTATACTGTTACCTGAATGATTATCGCCTGCGCCTGATACCAACTGTAATAAACAAAGCTTATTCAGTAAAGCATGGGACCCTTTATTATTGTTCTGGTTATTCTGGTAGATATTATCGTAATCATTTACAGCCTCCATGATATTGTTCTGCCTTACCTTTGATTTTATCATAAAATCTTCAGCTAACTCACGGGATTCTTTGCTGTTATTTGTATCATTTGTAATACCGTTATAATAGCTCTGTATCTGGCTGTATGCTGTCGAATTGCTGTTATTCTTCTCTAAACAATTGAATATCCTTGCTAAAGCTACAGGTGCGTATGTCGAAGTCTTATATTCTGAAATAACTCCTTTATAGCTTGTTATAGCTGTTGAATACTCTCCCTGCATTTCATAATTATAAGCTTCCATAAATAATGAGCCTGCTGTAGGGTTATCGCTGTTATCCTTTACAAATACACTGTCATACATGCCAAATCCTACGTTATTCAAATCATAATAATCTGTTGCAGGTAAGCTTGTTCCGTCAAAAACAGGGTCATAATACACTGTTCCGCCTGAAGCATCAAACAATTATGAATTTGGAGGGTTATCATACCAGTTATTTACCTGCACATAAAGATCTGAACTTAAATCACCCTGTAAATAGTTTGTGCCCGATATATTTATAACATTATAGCCTGAATCCATAATGGGGTAACTTTCTTTTTCAAAGAAAATAGCAGCAGAGCTTGGTGAACCTGTAATCTTATTGTTACCCCCAAGCCATCTTACCAGTGAGCCTGATGTTACAGGCTTCATTACAGGTACTGATGAAGAATGAAGCTCTATGCCTTTATATGATGCGTCCGCAAGTGTGTTTTTAAGCAGGTAAGGTGAAGAATAGCCGCATTCAATTGATTCTTCAAACCTTGAAATAATATTATACTCTATAGTTCCGTTTGAGTTATCAAGGTATATACCGGTTCCTGTTCCGGTTTGTCCTGCAATAACATTTCTGGCAATGTATGGCGATGATTGTATTGCAATAATGCCGTTTTCACACTTATTGAACATATTATCAGTAATTACTACACCACCCGAAGGACAATACTGCAATAAGATACATGATGCGTATGCATCTGTATTACCTGACTCAGTATGGCAATCTTTTATAAGTATACCGCCGGCAGCATTAACATTAACCTGGTTTTGCAACTGTGTACCAGTACTGTTTTTAAAAGTACAGTTTGTAATTACGGTTGTATAATTTGTGAACGAAAGAGAAGTTGACTGGGTTATATTTATACCGTTATAAGCATTCTGAATTACACAGTTTTTTATTGTATCATATGCATCATCAGAAATATAAATACCGTCCCAGGTTTCGGTGGAATCGTAGCTTACAAATTTACAATTGTTAGCGCTGATCCCGGCGCCATCTTCAAAAATTAACTTTGAGCCTTTTCCAAACTTTATTGTTGAGTTATCTTTGCATATTAATCCTGATTCATTACCTGTAAATGTAATATAGGTACTGTCTGGCAGCTCGAGAACTGAATTTGTATCTATGAATAATTTTGCACTGTCTTCGAAGATGGGCGAGCTAATTCCGGGATCTGTACAGTATTTCGAAATTAACCCGTTAACAGTTAGACTACCTGTACCGTTAAATTTAACTATCCCATTCATACACAATCTTCCACCATCATTAATGATCATTTTGGAAGCTGAAGAACCAAAATTAACATTACTGTTATTATTTAAAAATAAGGTAGAACCTTTTCTTACAATGAATTCCGTTTGAGCTTCTAAATAAATGTATGACCTGTGATTATTATCCGTGGGGCTTACTATAAATCTAGCATTACAGGAAATATTATTATCAACATTCCCAACATAAAATTTTGTACCATAATTAGTAGAAGGTTCTAACCGAAAAATATTACCAGATGTAAGCTCAAAGCTTCTGCCACAAAGAACATTTCCAGAATTATTAGATGAAACTGTCATATTAACAAAACATTTTTCAGGCGTTTCTTCTATTGGACCCTGGTATTCACTGGCAATTAATGGAAAATTTAACCATTGAAAATTTGTACCTGTATTTGTTGTATGGAATCCATTTTTATTCTGCTGTTCATATGCATTAGGTGCATTGGGTCTTCTTTGATCCCATATCTTTAATGTTCTATCATTAGGCAAATTAATATAATCCCAACTCCTAATTTCTCCATTACCTAGATAATATACAAAAATATCATTTATTAAACCATTTTGAGGATCTGTCCACGGATAATTTCCGTGGCTGTAGTCAACATAACAATAATTTTTATAATCATAGACATCTGGATTACTACTTATTTTTTCAAAAAAATCAATTCTATATTTTCCATAACCAATAATACCATCTAAATCAACTGGCGGGTCACCTATGCCCCCTCCATCTGCATCATGTTCAAAAGCTTTTTGGAAACCTGGTTCAATAGTTGGAATAAAAAACTCATAACCCGTTATATAATCATAATTAGGAATGTGCAAACTACTTTCGAAACGATACTCTTTTGTACCATTAAAAATACATCCAACGGGGTAAATTTTTATCCCGATATTAACATTTGAGTTATTTTTTATAAATAGTTCTCTCGGTTGAGAAAAGATAGTAACTTGAAAAAACAAAATCAATAAAAGTCTAACAATAATTTTCATAGTCTAACTCCTTACTTAAGATAAATCATTTTTTTTGTATTTAACGATTGGGTTGAGTTATTTAAAAATATCGTATAGAAATAAACTCCTGATGAAACGTTAAGTTTTTCAAAATCAACATTTATTTTATAAGTACCCGCACTGTACTTTAAATTTGAAATTTCATATACTTTTTTTCCGGTAATATCATATATAATAAATTTTAGACTGCTTGATTTTTTTAGTTTTAAGATTATGCTTGTTACCGGGTTGAAAGGATTAGGGTAATTTTGTGAAATTGAAAATTCTTCAGGTACATTTTGAGTGATTACAGAAATACCGATTGGCTCAGCATAAAGCAAGGAGTCTGTTCTTGCAACATACATATGGCTTGCAGAATTCACATTAACTGTTCCTCCAAATATATATCCTCCATCATTGGCTAATTCCAAATCATTGAACCAACCTCCTCTATCGGCAGGGAAAAATGTAACCTGTTTTATCAGGACTCCATTTGTATCTACTATTTTGATCAATGCTCTAGTATATAAAAAATTTGCGGTATCTGCTGAGCCAGCTAGAATATATCCTAAACCTGGCTTATATTTTACTCCTGAACACTCCTCAGAATAAACACCACTATACGTTTTTTGCCAAATCATATTTCCGGAAGTATCTAATTTAAGCAAATATGACTCACTGTGAGTATTATATGAACTAGAATAACCTCCGATTAAATACCCAAAATTTCCTAATTTTTCTGATGAATAAGCTGCATCAGTATTTGTACCCCCAAAAACTTTACTCCATATTGTATCTCCAACATTATTTGTTTTAATAATTAATATATCTGATGGATTATTATTAATCCAACCGGCTAATAAATATCCTTGTTCTAATATAAGCAATTCTTGGATTGATACACCAACTCCAAAATTCATTATTTTATTCCACTGTACATTGCCGACATTATCAACTTTAATCAATAAAATACTGCTATAACTAAAAAGTGTTGTACGCCCAACCAAAATAAATCCGTTATCAATTGTTTGCTTTACGCAATTACACTGATCCAGACTACTGAATGAATAATATCTTTGCCATTGAATGTTTCCTGAAGAATCAGTTTTGACTAAATAAACCTTTGAATTTCCTATTGCTGAATCTGAATACCCACCAATAATAAATCCATTATCGTTTGTTACCTCAGCCCATCTTGCATTCGCATAACCAATTCCGTAAATCTTTACCCATAAGATATTACCATACTTATCTAATTTTGTAAGATTAATTTTATATTCATTATTTATGCGGACACTGCCAATTGCGGCAAATCCACCATCACTGGTTTGCAGAACTTTGCTTACTCCCCCGAAATCATTATTTAAAATTCTTTGCCATGTATTACTTTGCCCAAAACTAAAACTATTAAAAAATGTAATAAACAGTAATAAAACAAATAATACTTTTGCATTAACTGTTTTAAAAAGCTTATCAGGTTTTTCTCTCATCATATTTTAAATATTACTTAGAATTGTATCAAATGCTCATGTTTTCTGTTTGTCACAAAAAACTCTAAAGGATTCGGGTCTTATGTATTATATAATATCTAAAATAACGCATAATGTTGCAATTGTCAACATTTAATGTAATAACAATAAAATTAATAATAAAAAAGACGCCATTCAAGCGTCTTTAAGGATACTATTATTTTAATTAACTCCGTTATTTAATCAACACCATCTTCTTCGTTTCCTTATACCCTGTGGTTTCCAGTGAATAAAAATACACACCGCTGGCAAAACCCGAAGCATTAAATGTTACCTCATAACTTCCCGGCTTTAACGGCTGATTTACCAGAGAAGATATCTTCTTACCGCTGATATCGTACACAGAAAGGAGTGCAGGTGTAACCAAGCTGCCGCTTATATCAAACCTGATCTTTGTTGCCGGGTTAAATGGATTCGGATAATTCTGCGATAATGAAAAAGCTTTTGGTATTTCATTGCTAACCGGTACTATACCTATCGGGTTTTCAATCAAATCCCGTTCCCAAATTCCGCTGCCGTGAGTTGTTGCCCTGATATTGCGGCTGGGGTAAACTACAGTAAGATCAAATATCAGCGAGTATGGCATACCGGTACTGAAAGTAAACCAGTTCGCGCCGCTGTTTGTCGATACATAAACACCAAGATCGTTGCCAACATAAATATTCTGTGTATAAAGCGGGTCAATTACAACAGCATGATGCGGAATATCAGGCAGATTACTGCTAATATTCGTCCAAACAGTTCCACCGTTTGTAGTATGATAAACATGTCCTGTCCCAAATCCGCCGAAAACCGCGAACACATCCATAGAATTATTCGGGTTTACATGAATATCGGTCGGGTAACGGTTCGGCAGCTGTCCGTTTGTAACATCAGTTAAAGTATTCCCTGTCAGCTTATAAATTCTTGCATTTTGTCCGTTCGTTACAGGAACTGTACCTATATATAAAGTATCTGTTGAAGTTGCCGAGCAATCCATTGAAAGTGCTTTTGCACCCAGTGAGCCCGCACTTACCCATGAGCCGCCTCCAACAGTTGAGCGGTATATGTTCAATCCGGCAGCATACATAATATTTGGGTTAGACCTGCATGAAATATACGGTGCTGCAAAACAATACTGTGATTCCGTGCCTGAGCCCGGCGGACCGATATCGCTCCAGCTGACTCCCCGGTTACCAGATTTACTTATATCACCATATGAATATTCAGTATAACATATATTATCATTCTGAGAATTTATTGCGCAGATAAATCCATCACCAACAAATGTTTTATACCATGCAGTTGTTCCCTGGTAAAACGCAGAACGGTTATCCTGCAGGCCGCCTAAGCAAAATATAGAATCCTGCATAGAGTTTGCAAACCCGCCATAAAACTGCGAAGTTACATAACCGCCATTGCATGAATAATATGTTTCACCAAAATCATTTGAGCGGTATAAGCCGCCATCAGTTATGCAGTATAATTTATTGGGATCCAGAGGGTTTGATACAAAATTATGATGATCGGCATGCGCAAAATTGTTAGATGCGCTCTCCGGCTGTCCCGGTGGTGTTGCGCCTGTATTCCAGGCTGACCAGTTGGATTTTGTTGTAAATGAAGTTCCGCCATTGGTAGATTTTACAAGGTCAATTGTTCCGACTACAATTTGATTAGGGTCATTTGCTTTTACCAAATGAGCGTTGTTATACCAACCCTGGTTGCCAATACCCACAGTTGTGTTCTTAAGCGACCATGTAGTTCCTGCATCAGTGCTTGTATAATATCCCACGTATGAAAGATCATTTGCTACGCTTGCATATATAAAATTCGGATTGCCTTTGTATAATTCTATAGTAGTTTTTCCTGTCCATGATGCGGGAAGTCCGCCTGTTAGCTTATTCCATGTTGAGCCTGCATTGGTTGATTTATATAACCCAACATTAGCATTGGGTACATTATTATTTAAATTGCCAACAGAAATATAAAGTACAGATGTATCTGCTGGATTAATTTCCATATCCATTACCATCTGGTAATTTATCATCTGGAACCATGTATTGCCTGCGTTAATTGATTTCCATACACCTTCGCTTGTTGCCGCATAAACTGTGTTCCTGTTCTTTGGGTTCAGTAAAACCTTCCATACACCTCTTTTATTGTTATATGTCCAGTCAAGCGCTTTAAACCAGTTCGCTCCGCCATTGGTGGTCTTTAAAATTCCAATACCGTACAT
>JAPUEV010000307.1:3492-6728 GCA_027492415.1 Ignavibacteria bacterium | reverse complement strand
CGTATCCCACAAATACCAGCGGTACAACTTCAAGCGCGCTGAAAACTGAACCGAACGCAAGCGCTACTGTTGGAGTACCAGAAAAATATAAATGATGCATTGTTCCTATAATTCCGCCTGAAAGAAATACTGTACTAGAAAGCAAGGCAGCTTTTGCAGCAGTTGAAGGTTTTATTAGCCTCAAATTTGTGAATATTAAAGCAATTACAACTGTGGCAAATACTTCAAAGAATCCTTCGACCCATAAATGAACAACCCACCAACGCCAGTATTCTACTACAGGCAACGATGTATGTTGTCCGTAAAACAAACCGGGAATATAGAATATTACGATTGCAAGTGTTGCAACCATGAACAGTAATAACAGCGGTTTTGAATTTTTATCAGCTTTTTTAATTGCCGGAACAATTGAGCGCGCAACAAGGAAAAGCCAAAGGAATAATCCAATAAGCAAAGCTATCTGCCATATTCTGCCTAGATCTAAATACTCATATCCCTGGTGACCGAAAAGGAACCTGTTATCACCGGTTAATTTATTCATTACACTAAGCCACTGTCCTGCCATTGAGCCAAGCACAACAACGATAAGCGCACCGAACAGAACATTCACGCCAAATCTCTGCCCTTTAGGCTCTTCACCGCTTACCGATGGTCCTATATAAAGCCCCGCTGCAAGCCACGATGTCGCGATCCAGAAGATCGCAAGCTGTAAATGCCATGTGCGGGATACACTGTATGGCAGAATTGCAGATAAGTTTATTCCGTAAAAGCCATTGCCTTCAACTCCGTAATGGCCGGTGATCACTCCCATAATTATTTGTACAAGGAATAGCCCTGTAACCAAAAAGAAATATTTTATTGTGGCTTTTTGAGATGGTGTGGATACGCCGTTTAACATAGGGTCAATTAAACTGACCTTAAGTGTTTCTTCTTTTTTATCTTTACCAATGATATAGTATAAAGACATTACCCCTATGCCCGTTAAAAGCATAAGGATACTTACACCTGTCCATACAACAGTATCACCCGTCGGCACGTTATTAATTAATTTTTCATGGGGCCAGTTGCTGGTATATGAATAATCCTTACCCGGCCTGTTTGTGGATGCTGCCCATGAGCTCCAGAAGTAGAATGCCGCAAGCTGCCTTAACTGAAGTGTATCTGTAAGTGTGTTTTTGGGTATTGCATAATCATCACTTCCCTTTATGAATATTGAGCTGTAATGATTCAGATTTGATTCAAAAACTTCTTTGAATACAGGATCTAATGTAATGGTATTTGTATTCGGGTCATATGTATTTGTCCTTGTTAATAGCTCAAGTCTTTTTTGCAGCTTACCTTTATCTTCCCCTTTTAGGGAGTCATAATTGGCGGAATATTCATTTGCTGCCCACTTATCCAGAATGAATACACACTGCCTGTGCAGCCAGTCCGCTGACCAGTCAGGGGCAACGTAACTGCCATGCCCCCAAACAGAACCAAGCTCCATACCGCCCATTGCCTGCCAGACATTTTGCCCTGCTTCAATATCTTCTGCAGGAACTATAATAACTCCGTTACCGGTAACCACCGATGAAGGAATGGGGGGTTTATCCTGGTAGATACGTGTACCTACCCAGATCAGCACTGCAAATGAAAACAGCACAACGATCAAAAAACTATACCAGTATCTGTTCATATTATTCCATATTTAAATTACCATTAAATGGCAAAATACATTTAGAAATTAAATCTGTGCTTCAGTTTAATAATAAATTACCAGTAAGTTCAGTAATATATATGTTCGTAAGGTACCAAGCCGATATTATACTAATAACTTACGTAATTAAAATAACAAATAACAGTCATACTGGTACGCTTTATAATTTTTATAATGCAGAAAATAAAATTACCTTGCAGTATATCCGCCATCAATAACAAGCTCGCTGCCTGTCATGAATTTGGATTCATCTGATGCAAGGAACAGAATGCCGTAGCCAATATCATCAGGCTCACCTAAGTGACCGACAGGATGCAGGCTTTCAAGCAGCTTTAAGCCTTCATCACCGTTGCTTAATGGCTTAAGGAAATTTTCAACCATCGGGGTTTTAATAAAGCCGGGGTGCAATGAGTTGACCCTTATCTTATCTTTGGCGTAGAATATTGCATCAGTTTTGCTCATCAGCCTAACTGCTCCTTTTGAAGCATGGTAAGGAGGAATATCTGCTGCGCCAACCAAACCGTACACTGAAGACATATTGATAATGCTTCCGCCACCGGCACTTTTCATATATGGTATCACATACTTTGTACAAAGAAAAACACCGTTCACATTCACTTTTAAAACTGCATTCCATTCTTCGTATGTAATTTCATCAGTTGGCTTATTAGTGCCTGATATACCGGCATTATTTACCAGTACATTTATTTTACCGAATACAGTATTAATATCAGCCATTACCTTTTTAACATTCTCTTCACTCGAGGTATCCAGGTGCCAGAACTCAGCTGTAAATCCCATAGCTTTAATTTCTGTTACAAGCTCTTTGCCTTCTTTATCCTGTATATCGGTAACAGCAACTTTTGCCCCTTCTTTGGCAAGCAATATGCATGCTGCCCTTCCTATACCTAAACTTCCGCCTGTAACTACGGCAACTTTGTTTTCAACTCTTTTCATTTAATTTTCTTTTCTTTAAAATTAAAAGGACAATATGAAATTGTCCTTTTAAAATTTATTCTTTAATTAATCTTCCAAACCATTCTTATCATTATCCCTGAATGCTTTCAAATTGTTCTTAATGTTATCTTTGATATTATTATCAATATCATTTGAATTAGCCGGGTCCATCGGGTTCATATAAACACCGTTATTTATGAACCAGATGTAAGGCCTAACTGTTAAAGTAACATTTGTCATATTTGTAGCTGAAAGCGGTATATCATTCGGGAACTGAAGGAACTGGTGAGCGGATTTTGTTGATTTGTAAACAAAATAAACTCCAAGATATGTACCTTTTACAATTACAGAATATCTGCCGTTTGCATCAGCAAACTCAGGGTCCGGTACAGCTTCAGCATCTTCCAGCTTATGTATTTCAAACTTGATCTTTCTGTAATTTCCCGCCGGTATAATTGCAGTACTTATTTCATTTACAGTTGAGGTTAAATTAAGGAAAAGGACAAAAGGACCAACTTTGAAGTTAGTTGAATCTTCGTTGGTATTTGAAACCTGCACCTTAATATCTTTAATCAGTATT
>JAPUEV010000307.1:0-3482 GCA_027492415.1 Ignavibacteria bacterium | reverse complement strand
TTAACCGTATCAAGCAGTAAAATACTCTGGTTATCGCCAATTGAATCCTGTGAGCTTAAAGCGCTGAAGCTCAGATTATCAGCCTGTGTTGGCGTTACTGTTGTATCTCCACAGCCATATATACCGGCTATAGATATAAATGCTGCTAATATCATTGAGCTTATTGTGATCTTAATTTTAATCATTTTAATTATTTTTTTCCTTTTTTATTATTATCGTTTTTATTGTTATCATCGCTGCCTTTTTGTTTCTTGTCATTTCCCTTTTGTTTATTATCGTTACCATCATGTTTATTGCCATTATCATTATTCTTTTTCCCGTTCACTTTTCCTTCGTTCTTTTTACCATTATCATTTCCATTATACATATTGCCGTCATCGCCTTTTTTGATCTCTTTTCTTATTTCTTTTTCATCTTTCCTTAATTCTTTTTGTTCATTTTTCAGCTCTTTTTCTTCACTCTTATATTCATTTTTACCAGATCTGTTTTCCCATTCACCATATTTTTTAAATTGCTTAGGTTCATTTACATTGAGCCATTTGTTACCGTTACCTTTATTTTTATACCGTTTAAATCCCGGGTGGTATATGTAAAATTGTTTATCGGTATACTTTATTTCACTGTATGTCCTGACGGGTGTAATATTAACAAGCTCAATATTCCTTCCGTAAACGGTCTGTATCATACTTACATCCGGACCGCGGTTGAATAATAAATTATCAACAAGAACTAATCCTATTACTGAAGCCATATCGCTTACGACAATTCTTTCACCGCTTTGCGTGTAAGTGTTATTATATTTATATACATTCGGTTCAAGGAAGTATTTTTTTTCAACAACCACATAACTGTTATTATCAATTACAGGAGCAGATAGCGAGCCGTTCACCATATATGCAGATGGCGGCAAAGGTGCCCAGGAGACCTGTGACTCGTTCTGTTTCCAGTCAACCCAGGCCGGTGCCCAAACTCTGCCCGGAACCCATAACCAGCCGGCTGAAGGTGTATTTACCCATCTGCCGTAATGTGATGTTGTTTCTTCAGCAGGTGTATTTGCTTTAAAATACCAGCCTTTATCGGTATTTACCCATCTGCCATTTGAATACGGTGCGTATTCAGGTGTCAATCCCTCAACTGTATTTATGGCTAATGATGGTGAAGGCTTCCATACGTATACCATTGCAGAATTCTCAAAATTCGATGCATTAGCGTCCTGAACACCAATAAGAGAAAGCAGTGAAATTCCTTTGTCATTTTTTGTATCTATTGAGGAAGTTTGCTGCTTCATACCTATTTCTTCCGGTTTAACCTGAACCCACTCCCCGTAAGGTGAAAGCTGTTCGTAAAATTCTTTGTAATCTACGGTAGTAAGGTCTTCATCAGATTCGGTTATATCCTTATCTTCTACTGATACTGCTTCAAGATCTTTATCTTCAATCTGGTCCTTTGTCAAATTTACATCTGCTGTCTTAGTACAGGAAGAGAACAGAAATATTGCGCACAAAAAAGCAGCAATACCCATACTTCGTATTATCGTTTTAGTCTTCATTTTATGATACTCATTTCTTTTAAAATAAAATTCAAAAAGCTAGAATTTAAAATCTACGCCTAATTCCAATGCATTAAAATTGAATGTGCCGAAACCGAACCTTGCAACACCTGCTACTGAAGGACTGAAGAAGTATCTCATACCGCCCTGGCCCCACGCCCATAGACCGTTCTGTTTTAAAGAATTGCCGTTTGGTGAAGATGAATAGAATCCGAGCACAACACCCAGGAAGGGAACGAATTTACCGGGTGATATCTGGTTAAAATTAAAATTTGCCTGCCCCCCAAGGAAGAGATTAGAGAATCTTTCAAGCCTGTCATCAGGATAATTTGAGAACCTGAGTAATGCTCCAAGTCCTATAGAAACTATACCTGCCTGGGTGACCTGGTTTTCGTAGTTCAATCCAAAAGTTGGTGACTGATTCTTAGCCCAGAAGCCAAGCGTACCTCCCAATAAATTATCTCCTTCTTTAAGCTGCCCAAATGATGCGGCTGTTACACACATTATAAATAAAACTGAATAAATTGATTTTCTCATCTTGATTAGTTTAATTAAAGTTAATTTCCAGAGCTTAACCGGCTGAAAATATCTGAATTGATACCGGTTTACTGTAAATATTGTTATTTTTCTTAGAGTACTTGCCAGGGTGGGTTGAATCTGTTAATGCTGAACTGTCATAAGCTTAATTCCGGATCAGATGCATGGGGCATCATGATCCGGTTACAATTAAGCCAAACTGCTTTGAAGATTAAATACTTATTTCTTGATAGCGATTTTCTTGCTCTGGCCAAAATATAAACTTACACCCGCATAGAACTGGAGGTACGCCATTTTTTTAGCTTTCATAGTAGTTGTTTCTTTATCATTTAGACCGTAAGTAGTACTTGTTCCGGCAGTAGAATCTTTTCCGAACAGGTTGGCAAATGCATACCTTCCGCCGATTACAACACCAACGCTTTTACTTAATTTAACATCAACACCTGCACCAAAGGTAGCACCAAATCTTACTGCTGATGTCATATCGTAAGAATAGCTGGGAACCGATCCGCTGCTTTGGTCAAACTTGGTGTTACCGCCGATAATATTTGTTGTGAACTGAGCGTTAACAAACGGGTTAGCCGGTCTCTTTGGAGCAAAATCATATTCAGCACCAACACCTATTGTAAATAAATTCAAATTTGATCTGAATGTTCCTGTACCGTATGTACTATCTGCAGTACCAATATCACCGCTGCTCATCATAGTATATGTTAAAGCAAGCATAATACCCAGTGTACTTTTTTTATCTACATAGTATTTTATATCAGTTCCGAAATTAAATCCGGCTTTCATGAAATATGGTGTAGGATTTTTACCTGACTGAAGATCTGCCGGAAATGTTCCCTTTAGATCAGGAAGAGGTAATGTATAACCACCATGAAAATGAATATTCCATTTTGGCACTGCAAATGTCTGTGTTTTTACTGATGATGCTGCAAACATTAACATTAAGACAATAACTAATGTATTAATTTTTTTCAACTTTTAATTCTCCTTTAATTTTTATTTAATTTTGTATCTTTAACACTGTCAATCTACATACATATTGAAGATATTACAATAAACCTACAGGATGAAATAGGAACTACACCCTATGAATGATAGATTTTATCTGTTTATTGCGTTTTTTTGATGTTTCTTGCTTACTTAATAGATATAAATATTGTTTTCCTTAAATGTTGTATGGTATTTTTCCGGGAAATTGGTTACAAGTATCTCCACTTCATTACCCCTGTAACCCTTGCCCGCAGAAAAATTTTGTCCATAATCCAGCAAAGACTGCTCATTACTTCCTACTACAGATAAGAGCAGTATGCTGTCTTCTGCAGTTCTTACAATTAACTTAAACATTATATATGACCCTTAACATTTAACTAGCTGTGTTATTGGAATT
>JAPUEV010000306.1 GCA_027492415.1 Ignavibacteria bacterium | reverse complement strand
AATTCAGCCATTTATGAAATTATAGAGGTTGAAGAACCGGTTGAAATAAAGGAAGAAGTTAAGGCTCCGGTGACAGAGATCAAGGAAGACCCAAAGCCGCAGGATAATAAGTTCAGCGAAAAGCAGGTTGTATCGCGCATGTATGTGATACAGATAGGCGCATTTAATAATGAAGCCAATGCTGAAAAATACTCAAACAACGCCAAAACAAAGCTTGCAGGACATGATATTACACTTAAAAATATAGACGGGCTTTACAAGATAAGGCTTGGCAATTTTAATAATAAAGAAGAGGCAATAAACTATCTTAACACGGCAAAAGATGCCGGCTTTACAGATTCATTTGTTGTTGAATTAACCTATCTAAAGCAGGAAAATAAGTAATTATTATTACTTGAATTTAAGGATTTTTATAAATAATTTACAACTTAAATCACAAGATAATATAGAGTAAATTTTACTTTCTAAATTTTAGTAGGGAATACACGGGATATGAAATTAAGAAATTTCTGTATAGTATTATTATTATCTATACTTCCTTATTTTATCGGCTGCGGTTCAGGCTCTTATAAAATTGAAAACGGCGAATACAAGGATACAACACAATATAAATCAACCGGCGTAAAGCTGAAAGATTATTACAAGATTCAAACCCCGCCAAAATTCACTTTACAGGTATCCGGCGGAATAAATCTTGGAATGGCTGAGCTTTCTTCAAACTACCAGAGCGTATTTGATTCCTCTGATTTTTCAGGCGGAAAGAACTTTGGCGTTAAGAACGGTTACGGCATTATGGTTATTGGCAAGATACCATTGCATAAATTAGGGAATGTAAGGCTTAACATTTCCGGTAATTTCAACAGGTTCAAAAGCGACTTCCTCGCATCAAGCTCTAATTACGGCGATGTAAGCTACAACGTAATGGCATTTGGCGTGGGGATAGAGAATTCATTCAACCCCAGCTTCAGGCTTAAACCCTATATTGCAGGAGAAGTGCAGGCAAATCTCATTTCAGGAACTGCGAACATTAAAAGCATAACAACCGGCAATACCCGCACGGTTAAGATAAAAAATTCTTTCAGAATAGGCTACATGATCTATGGCGGGCTTGAATACATGTTCAATAACCAGGTTGGAATGAACTTCGGCGTAAAGCTCACAAATTCAAACCAGGTTTTAAAACAGACCAAGGAAAGCAGTGACCCCAACGAGGTTCCGCTGCGTGATAAAAAGGATGACTCAGGCACAATAGAATTCGGCGGGTTTAAGAACTTCATCTTTACTTCGTTCTATATGGGTATGAACTTCTATTTTGGAGTAAAGGATATTGTTTACAAGTTTAAAAAATAACACTAACTATTATGAAGATTAAATACAGTTTCGGCATACTAACGGCCATGATCTTATTTCTTGTATCGGCGGGTGTATTTGCGCAGAACACACAGATAAAAAGGTATATGATAGTAAGAAGCACACCAAGCTATACACTTAATATTAATATAGATTACAACCAGTCTGTTCTTGAGCTTTCAGGGGCATATAATGATGATTACCAGTCAGTAAGCGTATATGACGGCGAGACATTTGGCGCTGATAAGGGCTACGGCGGAAGCATACTTTCAAAGATAACCCTTAATGAAAGAGGCAGCGTGCGTTTCATACAGTCATTAACATACAACAGGATACTTTCTTATACATTCGGCGATAAAACAACAGTTGCTGATAACGGCAAAGCTAACTATAACTGTTTTACCGGCGGGCTTGGAATGGAATATAACTTTACACCTGCTCACAGGTTCAAAATTTATATGGGCGCAGAGCTGAACGCCAGCATGATAAACGGTGATATCAGCGTTTGGTTTGAAAACCGCGGTATAGGAACACCGTATACTGAATCATACAAAGTTACAAACAGCTTCAGGATGGGCTACGGGTTTCAGATCGGCTCTGAATATCTTATCAATGAAAGCTTTGGGCTTAATGTTGGTGTAAGGCTGTTAAACACCAATGCATTCTTAAAGGAAGCAAAAGGCACAAATAACGATACAGAGTTTAAATTAAGGGATGATGCTGACCCAAATTTAAAATTTGCAGGCAATAATAAAAAGAGCTTTTCTTTTTACTCAATTATGGGCGGTATCAATTTTTACTTTGGCGTAAAGGAAAAAAGATATAAGCTGAACTGATAAATATAGTTTAGTTTTTTAAGGTTAGCTGAAATTGTTATTTTAGCTAACTTTTTTTTTACTTTTTCTTAAATTTTCTTAAAAATTAACTGCCTTATTTTTAAGCAGTTATAGATTTTTTTTAAATTATCCCTTTACACGTCTTGTTTTTCTTAAGATTATGGGTTATATTGACTTAGAAAAATATGCTGAAATACGTTAAAATATCAACTGCAATTTTCTTAGCTCTGCCGGCCTTATTCTTTATTGCATGTTCTTCAGGTGAATATGAAATAGCTGAATACAGGGTTGATTACACAGAAAAAACAGTAAAAGCAGATACTATCAGAAATATTACCCTTAAAGATGACAAAATAAAAGAGGATAAGAACAACAAAGATAACATCAAGGATAACACCAAAGAGACCTATACTTATATAGTACAGATAGGCGCGTTTTCGATGCCTTCAAATTTCGATAAATTCATAGAGCGCGCAAAACAGGTACTTGGAGAAGAAGTTTATTCAGAGCAATCAGGTAATTTATTTAAGGTACGAATAGGCAAGTACGGCAACAGGGCTGAGGCTATAAAGTTCGTTGAGTTCGTTAGATCTAAAGGATATACAGATGCTTTTGTAGTAACTAAAAAGAACTGACCTGTAAATGAGAATAAGAAAAGTATACATATTAATGCTTCTTATCTTCTGCATATCCGCTGTTAGCTCACAGGATAACACAGAAATAAAAAAACCCTCAAAAAGAGATACCGCTTACAATTCAATTGCCACAACACAGATACTTAACATGCTAAAGCAGGGCAAGAGTCCGCGTGTAACAATACAGCTTAGCTTTAACTATAATATCGGACATCTTGATCTTGCAGCCAACGAGAACACATATTTCAGGGCAGCGGATTTTATCGGCGGCTCTAACTTCGGGACACGCTACGGCTACGGCGCATCACTTACCGGCAAGATTGCGCTGCATAAAGCTGGCAACGTAAGGCTTAATATTACTGCCGGCTACAACAGGTTCATGAGCAATTTTGTTATATCGGAATCACCTGAAGGCAAGGTAAGCTACAATGTTTTCCAGGGGTCGCTTGGTATTGAAAATAACTTTACACCGCAGAAGAAATTCAAGCCGTACATAGGGCTTGATTTTACCGCAAGCATGATAGGCGGCAATGCAGTAATTAAGACTGATTCCACTGATTTCAGCCTGAAGATAAAGAACGCAGTGCGGTTCGGGGTAAGCTTTAACCTGGGCTTTGAATACGCATTCAACAATAAAGTTGGGTTTAACTTTGGATATAAATTAACACACGCAAATATTATCGGTAAGGAGTCAAAAGTATCAACGGTTGCCGGTGAAACTTACCTGAACGATAATAAAGTTACAACAGGCGAATCAATTCCGTTTGCAGGATGGAAGCAATTTCTCTACAGCTCATTTTACACAGGCGTTAACTTCTACTTCGGGATGAAGAATAAAAAATGACGGGTAATTTAAATAAAATATCAGTTTCTGTATTAGCAGTATTAATGCTGCTCTGCGCATCTGTTAAAGCGCAGGATACCACTATTACTATCAAATACGATACTGTTAAGATACAGAAGACAAGGACAATTACAATTGTTACTGTAAGGACTGTTCCCAAATTCATACTTCATTTTTCAGCGGGGTTAAATACAGGGGCAATGGAGCTAACCAGCCATAACGGCGGATTCAGCCGCGATGATTTTGCGACTGGCAAAAATTACGGCGCAAGGAACGGTTTCGGATTTAACTTAACCGGCAAACTGCCGCTGAATAAAAAAGGCAGCTTCTGGCTTGATATTATCACCGGGTTTGACCGCTTCCAGAGCGATATTTTCGCAAAGAATACTGAAGAAGGAAAAGTTTATTACAACTCAATTAACGGCGGCGTTGGTATTGAATACAACTTTACGCCAACCAACAAAGTAAAATATTTCTTCGGCGCTAACCCGCTTGTAAGCCTGATATCTGGCAAGGCTGAGATCATTAACCCTGATAACAACAGGGTAGAAATAAAGATATCCAACAGCCTCAGGATCGGCTACCAGGCATTCCTTGGCTTAGAGTACGCCTTTGAAAAGAACTTTGGCGTTAACCTGGGCTTAAGGTTCACGCATGCAAACCTGCTGATGAAAAAATCCGAGACACCTACACAGGATGAAACAGTTGTTCCGCCTGTATCAACAGTGGGCATAAACGATAATTCATCGAGCGATCTTATTGAGTTTGCAGGGTGGAAACAGTTTGCATATTTCAGCGCGAATGTAGGCTTCAGTTATTTCTTCGGTGTCAAGCAGCTTAAGTATAAGGTACCCGAAAGATAATTTAAATATCTCTAAAATTTTTAAGCGGCTTAATGCCGCTTTTTTTATTTGTATTCCCTTTAAATTAATATTATTTTGTAATAATCAAATTCCATATAATTTGAAAAATTACCTCAAAATACTGCTTTACATTTTTGCTTTCTGCCTTTTTACTTTTGCCTTTATGCCTGAAATAATACTTGGCACACCTGCCGCACCTGCAGTTGGCAACTGGTACCAGCAGTTTATGCCTAACTTGGGGGGAAGAACGATATCCGATATTTTTTTCCTTGATAGCTTAACTGGATGGGCTGTAACTCCATTTTTTACACAAAATGATACAACATTTGTTTTGAAGACTATCAATGGAGGAAATAACTGGTTTATACAATTTACAGGTACCGCGCAGTTTGCAGGTAGAAAGAAAATTCATTTTATTAATGCTAATACAGGTTTTACTTGTGGAAATGATCATTATACCGGGAGTGGTAAAATAACAAAAACAACTAATGGTGGAAATAACTGGTTCCCAATAAATGACCCTTCAACAGCTGTATATGATGATATGTTTATACTAAATAATGATACTTTTTGGCTGGTTTCTAGTAGCAGCTTAACAGGCGGTGTCTTCTTCACCTCAAACGGCGGAACGAACTGGATACAACAATATTCAGCGGGAAGCCAAAACCCTGAGAAGATATATATGTATAATGCGAGGATAGGTTTTATATCAGATAATTCAGGCTCTTCAAGTATTCGCAAAACCACAAATGGCGGCTTGAACTGGAACATGAATGTCAATGGCCAGTGGTATTTTGATATTACTTTTGCAGATAGTTTAACAGGATGGTATTCTGCTGCCAGTAATATTTATAAAACTACTAATGGTGGTGTGAACTGGATTTTGCAAAATGTACCATCAGGACCTAATTTACTGAATCTTGGTATTAATAAACTATCATTATTAAGTAAAGATACACTTTGGGCGGCAGGAAATGCGACATTCTATCCAAATAGCCAGGTAAGAGCCATATTGCTCAGAACAACAAATGGAGGCAACAATTGGCTGTACCAGGTACCGGATACTTCAATAAATAATTTTTTATATTATTACTTGCAATTTACAGATAAAAATAATGGTTGGGCATATACAACCTTAAGGGGAATTCACACAACCACAGGCGGGGATCCAATTTGGCTAACAGCAATTGAACAAACAAGTTATGAAGTACCAAAAGAATTCAAGTTATACCAGAATTATCCTAATCCATTTAATCCAAATACAAAAATAAAATTTCAGCTGGCAAGACAAAGCAAAGCAGAAATAATCATATATGATATCACTGGAAAACAATTACAAAAATTATTGAAGGAAGAACTAAATGCCGGCGAATACGAAATAGAATTTAATGCAGCAGGTTTATCTTCAGGTGCTTACTTTTATAAACTTATTTTAACCACAGGGAAGGAGGTATTTACTGATACCAAAAAAATGATTTTAATAAAATAGTGAAACGTGAAATGTCAAACGTGAGATGTGAAACGTGAAACGAAGGGCGGGTAACTCTGCAAATTGCAATTTTTTACAGCCGTTGTTGGTGCTACGCCTTGTTGAGTGAAACGAAGAAAGGTTTAGCGAAGCGTCACCAACAACAATTAAGTTCAAGATTTTGACATTAGTGTTCTTACAAACCTAGGTGTTAAAAATAATAAGGTTTTGGTAGAGACACGATACTCGTGTCTCAAAATATACAAGACGCATTTAATGCGTCTCTACGCAGTAAAAAAAAAGAGGCTTACGCCCCCTTTTTGTTTCTACAGCATCACATTACTTTTTCTTTTTACAGCCGTTGTTGGTGTTTAGCGAAGCGTCACCAACAACAAAACTTATTTCTGCTTGTTTAAAAATACTCCTCACCAATATTGCTTAAAAACCCCAATTCATCAATTCCATTATAATAAAATTTAGCTGAAGAATACTTATAATCAACTATCGTTTTAGCCAGATTCCATTTTGGGTGAATAGGATTTGTGTGAATATAATTAATCTTCTGCTCAATAACCGATTTATTCAACAACTCAATTGATAATGGATCCCTTTCCCAAAACTGGTATTCTCTATCTCGTGCATTTACTTTGAACTCTTCCAGGTAACCCGGGTCATCAGATTTGAGTTTGGCTTTTAACTTTTGGGCTGTGTATTTAAGGAAATCCCTCTGTACATTTTGCTTAAAATGCGGTT
>JAPUEV010000305.1 GCA_027492415.1 Ignavibacteria bacterium | reverse complement strand
CCATCAGGAACGGGACCTTGAAACCTATCCCGCTTCGCGGGATCGCCCTATACCGATTGAGCTAAAAACCATAATTTGTACGCCCATCAGGAATCGAACCTGAAACCTACAGCTTAGAAGGCTGTCGCTCTATCCGATTGAGCTATGGGCGCAGATTTTTTATCTTTTGAAGTTACGAATATAAAAATTTTGAAAATTAAAAGAAATATAATAAGAATTCGCTAAAAAATGAATTTTCTATTTGTACTTTATTTTAAGATAAAGGATTGTTGACATAAATACTATTGAAACAGTATTTGCTGCAATGATAGGCAGGCTATTGATGAGTATTCCGTATATAAGCCAGGTTATAAGGCCAAACTCAAGCATTATTACCATCGGAAATGAAATATCTTTGGTATGTTTGGTACGGATAGCCTTAATTGACTGGGGGAGGTATGCAAATGTTGTTAAACAGGCTGCAAGCAATCCAAGAATAAGTGTGAATGTTTCCAATTTACTGGATCTGCAGTCTAATGTTCAAACCGGCTTCGTTTGTTGTTCTTGTAGTTATCTGCAGGTTAGAGCCGGTAGGTTCAATTTTGGTATACTTGTAGAACAGCTGCATCGTCACGCTTCTGGATAAGTTATACTGAATAGACGGATTAAGTGTTGTTGAGGTTGAACCGTTCTGTGAATTTGATTCCCAGCCGCCGCTTAAGAATGAATAGACCTGCGGATCGTTCTTTGTTCTTGTATATGAGAAAGAAATAGTCAGGTTGTTCTCAAGTGAAAGCCCGAATAAAGGCAGAGAAAATCCTGACTTTGTAAAGCTTGCATTTATTGCAAGATCATTTGTAGCCGTATTTGTAAGCTTGGCGTTGTTCGGTTCCATAATAAAATTATTCGTATTGCTCAGCTTAAATGAAGCTGTAAGATTACCGCCTGATATCTGTTTGAATGCAAAGTTCACTCCAATTAAAGGAGTAAATCCGGATGATAATGCCTGTGCGCTGATATATTCAGGCGCCCTTCCGTCATAGCTTAAAACTTTCCTGTACTCACTCGAGTAACCGCTTTCAAGTGTAACTGACTGCGCAAAATTAGAGAACATCTCAAATTTTTCTATTCCTGTAAGTGATAAGGTCCAGCTGGGGAAGGGGAATGAAACCATATTCTTTTCAAAATTTTCCGAAAAGAATTTTGCCTGGCTGCCGGCAGAATCATTTGTCAGGGGAATACCAAGCTTATCGGCTATATTACCCGCTGAAACAAAGAAGCTTGGTCTTGTAATCGTTCTGTTTTCAGCTGTATTTACAGGTACCCCGATATCACCGTTTATATCAGAATTATAAGTTAACGCGTTTACCGTACCGGTACCGGTTTTATATGTCAGGTTTATCTTCAGATTATTCGGGAAAATCGGCGTGATAAAAGTATTTAATGTATATGAATTATTTAAATTGGTATTATCTACCAGTGTAGTGAAGGGGATACGTTTGCCGGGGTCAGTTTCCCAGCCTAACTGGTATATTCTTGAGGGTCCAAGATTATCTTTTGAATAAAAAGTATTCCAGAAATTACCAAAGCCGGGTCTGCCCGATATTGCCGGGTTTTGCAGCTGCTTGGTTTGTGCATATGTAAATGAAATCTGGTCAGGCAGAAATGTACCCAGTAATTTTAAAAGATCCTGCGGGTTCTGGTCCTGGTAACCTGGCTGCGAACCTCCAAGTATATTGTTTGTTGGCTTAAATAATTTGAAGACGTTATTCAGCTTAAAAAATGCAGTTGCCTGCAGGTCAGTATTATAGCCAACATTGCTACCCGATGCATTGTTGAACTGTGATGCACGCCAGCCGTAAATTACCCTGTAGCTTCCGGTAAGATCAATAAAATCCCTTAAGCCCGGAATATTGAATTTTGGATTAATTGATACCGTCTGAGAGTAATCCAGATCTTTTCCCCAGTTGATAAGTCCGTTATTAAAGAAGATATCATCGTAAATTTCTGTGTTATTTCTCTGCAGCCTCAACGAGTCATTGGTTGTTTCAAGATACGTAAGATCGCTTCCTGAGCGGAATGAATAATCACCCTGGATATCTATCAGCCAGTTCTCGATAAATTTCCAGTTCATTGTCATACCCCTGTTCGCATCAAACTGTCTTGATGTCGGGCTGTTATCAAAGCTTGATCTTAACGTCTCATCTCCGCGCCTTCTGCTGAAGCTTCCTGTTATGCCGATATTATTTGTGAATAGCGGAGCAAGCGGCATGAAAGGAAAGAAGAAATACATCCGCGCTTCTTTAAATTCTTCGCCAAACGGCAGGAATTTACCGATCTTAAGATTAATACTATTCATCAGGTCAAGATCAGAGCTTAAGCCTATTGAACCGTTCATATCCCAGGCGTATTTGCTTTCAAGGGTAGGGGTTCTTTCTGTGTAAGTGTTCCTTACAAAATTAACTTCAAGCCTGTTAAGCAATTGCTTAACGAAAAAGTTCTCCCCGGGGAAAGTGAACTTCATTCCGCTGATAGAAAACCTGTTGGCAATTCTTAATGTCTGCGATGCTACCCTTATCTGGTCAGCATAATAGGCAGCAAGCTCGGGGTTCCCGGTCTGCGCAAGAATTTCAGCATACTTGTTATTTGCCGCAGTTTCCAGATCAATATCAGTAGCAGGCAGGTACTTGGGCTTATCAAGTACTTCCTGGTGAGAAAATGAAATCGGTATCGTGAAGAAATCCTTGAACTTAACCGAAACATATTTTGATAAAAGCGCATTTATCAGCTTATGGGCATTAAACAGCCCGGAGATCTCCCAGCTATTTGCTGTGGAGAGGCTTCCAAAAGTATTTTCAAGCGAATGGAAATTTGGATCTGTTTTATTGTATGAAAAATTCAGCGTCGCCAGATCCGCAATTTTCAATCCTGCGCTTAACGTAAACGCATAGCCGCTTGCATCATTGGTTTTAATTACCCTCATTTCATCAAACCAAACTGAACCTGTTAATTGTTTGGTTATGATCGGGTCATTATTATTATTATATACGCCTAATGATATCTGTTTTACATCCCTTATCGATGGACTTCCAATTACTCCGTAATAAGCTCCCGGCGGACCGTTAATTACCGGTTCATAATGAATTAAACCGGTGCTGTCCGCTTTCTGTTTTACCGCAGTTAAGTCGTTTAAATTTATCACAACCTCGTTAAGCGCATTCCACGGTGTTTGCGGTCTCTGGTCAGGCCTTATCGGTGCGCGGTATTCATAATAATTTGCTGTATCATTACCTATCCTTACAACTACAGCTGCATCATATGTATTTGGATTGGTATACGAAAAAGAGCTGTCACCGTTAACAAATACTTTAAGTATTTTGTAGTTGATAAGATTTATTGGACGCGTATTGTATGATTTAAATACAAATTTTCCCTGTCCCGGCAGAAGGTTTGATACATCAAGAGAAATTGACTGCTCATTTGAAAGTACGTTCTGATCTACCTGTGTCTGGTCCTTTTGTCTTAACCCGTCAACAGGAGGGGAGTATATATTCGGGTTATCTTCAATATTTACAACCGAAACTGTATATGTAGTATCGTTTTTGTTTGCTTTAACCCACTGGTTACCAACCAAATTAAAGTCAACTATTTTTATCTGGGTCTGCTGTTCAAATCCTTTGAACCAAACCCTTGCGTACTGAATGTTTGTCAGCGAAACATTTGCTCCAACTGTTCTCTTCCACTGGTCTAACGGAATTATGAACTGGTACCATCCCGCGTTTCCGCCGCCCGCTATGAACGGGTGATTGCGGAACGAACCTGAATCAAGCGGAACAACATATTCAAAATAATTATTGGTCAGATCAAGGTTACCGTTGTTGTTCAAATCTTCAGTATCAATTCTTTTTGCTTCTGTCAAATTTGTAGCATTCTGCTCAGTTCCGTTGAATGAGGAGTAGTTGGTGCTTCCCTGTGCCCATGAATAGTTATCACGGCTGGGGTCACCGCCAGTTTCTGACATCAAATCCGGGAAATATTGAGCTTCCACGCTTGTTGGCTGGCCGTCAATACCGTTATCTTCACCAACATCAAGCTGGCCGCTTCCGTTTCTGTCTTCTGAGTGATAGTTAATATTCTGGTCCGTTGAATTGAATGGCATCCTTTTGGATGTGATAATTCTTTCAGACATTGAGCCAAGATCTATAAGCATTTTCGCTGAATCGCTTGAAATTGGCTGCCCGCCATTTACCTGCATCCAAACTTCTATGTAATTAATATTTTCATCCAGCAGGTTTGTCTGTGAAGTATTGATGAATTTGAATACACCAGACCACCTGTCTTTTGGCGGACCCTCGGCATCCATATCGGTTTTCTTGATGTAATTATATGCACCAACGGAATCGGGCTTAATATCAAATACAAACGGGGTTAATGACTGGTTTTGGTTCGTTGCAACGCTTCTGTTGGGATATACTTCTGAAATTGGTACATTATTAAGCAGGTTATACCAGTTAAGCCTGGCTCTTTTTCTGCTCATTAAGCTATCCCTGTCATCATCGGTAAAAGTTCCGGGGATAAGTATGTTATCATATGGAATAGATGAGAGTGTCCATGAAAGCGGGTTTAAACCCAGCGGAATTATCTTTTTAATACCTTCAAAATCATCAATGTATGCAACTGCTTCGCCGTTATCACTGGGGATATTGCTCTTTAATGTGTTTGGGTCAGGAAGCATAAATGCAACTTCGCCTTTAAAATTAAGGATGGATTCTTCCTTGGTATTATATCCCGGAATTTTATTTACAAGCTTGGTTAAAAAGTTTGTCTTAATATCAGTGGATGCATCAAAACCGATAATTGTATTGTTTGTCGGCTCTTCACCTATCCTGATCTTGTTATTAAGCGTTTGCTGTTTTAAGTTAATAAGCGTGAAACCAAGATAACTTGTTTTATTGAACATTAATTCTGCCCGCGTTCCCAGCAGCGTTTTTGATGCAAGCTGGAACAGGTCATTGGTCTCGTAAGTTATCTTCAGGTTTGCCCCTGATACAAGCGCACTTGCATTGATGATAACAAGCTCGCCTAATGAATAATCTATAGAGTAATCAATACCGGCAGCAAGCTCAACTGAGCCGTTAAAAACTTTAACGCTTCCTTCAACAAGGTTGAATCCTAAAGAATACCTTGAAGATGCATCGCCTTTTGCTGTACCTTTTAAAGTAAATTTCAGGTTACCAAAATTCTGTGCAGTGGATTTTGATGACTCATAAATGGTATCATTTTTGCCTATAAAGGATGAATCAACGCCCAGCTGTCTAAGCTTTGTTGAAAACGGTCTGAGGTCGGGGAATATGATATTACCGTTATTGAGATCAATTGTATTGTTCGGGAAAAAATCAAAAAAGTTATCACCGTTGGGAACAACTGTACTTGGATCTCCATTTACCCTGTAATCCAGCCCCACTAAATTCAGGTAAGACCTGTTCGTAGGTCCGGTTGTTCCGGTGTAATTTGTTGTCGGTGGCTGACCCGGTTCATTATAATAAATATTGAACGAAAGATTATTAGGATCGTTTTTAATGTTCCTTACGCCAAGGTTATAGATATTCTTAAGCATCCTGCTCCACAGCCTTGTAAATGCCGGGTCCTGGTCAGGCGGCTGCTGCGATGTATATCTTAAAAGCCTTAGCTTAAGCTTAGCGCCTGAGGAAACGTTGGTAACATAATCACCAACCTGGATATTTGTGTTAATTGAATCGTTGTATGTATATGCAACGGCAATAGCATCTTTACCGCTTGACTGAAGATTGCCGTTCAAAGTAATGTAACCGGCATACCTGTTAAGCGTGAACTCAGAGGGATCAAGCTTAACAAAATTGCCAATAAGTGTATGTCCCAGAACTGCTGTTGTACTATCAGTAAGCACATAACCGTTTACAGGCCTGGTTGAAAGTGTATCAGAGCCGTAAACAGAACGCTTATTCGGATTGTTCGGTTCAGCATATACCCAAACTTCAATTTTTGTGATATCAATCGGGGTTTGGCCCGTTGTGTAATATCTGGTAAAATACTGTCCCCAGTTCTCATCAAGCAGGTAGTTTGTTTCAGCGTAATCGTATATGGATATATCAAAAGGCGTTTCAACTGAACCGCCGTTGATGTTTACTTCCTTCTTTTCACTTTTCTTTTGTGAAGCAATTGTTGTAAGCGTTAAAGGACCCAGCTTGAACTGTGCCTTTACACCAAAGAGTGCCTGTGTGCTTCCTATCAGGTTAGAGCGGGTTTCAAGTGATACGTTACCTGCTTCTATGCTCTGAATAACCTCATCAGGATAGCCTGTGTATTTTAATTTAAGCTGGTTCTCAAATTCAAATGTTCGCTGAGAGTTCCAGTCAGCATCAACAGTAAGCTTATCGCCAACTGTACCTTTGGTTGAAACCTGTACTTCCTGTTTGAAATTTATATTATTCTGGTTTTGGCTCTCAGATGTGATCGTCTGCAGGTCATTGGTGCTCCGCTGGTATGAAGCGGTTATATCAATAGTACCGTTTATCTTTAAGTTAATTGTAGGCGGTCCGAAAATTGTCTCGCTTGCAAATGGAAGCGGGATAGTTATCTCGGTAATGTTCTTGAATAATTTTTCAAGGTCATCCTGGGTTTCTATCTGGTATTTTTCTGATACTATATTATAGAACTGGTTTTGAGCCTGCAGCCTGCTTCGTATCTCTATATATTTATCCAGCGGTATAACGCGCGGTACCTTAAACTCTT
>JAPUEV010000304.1 GCA_027492415.1 Ignavibacteria bacterium | reverse complement strand
AAATTGGTACATATGCAGGAAGCGGCAGGGAAAATATCATTGACGGCAGCTTTAAGGAATCAGCTTTAGCACAGCCAAGCGGCATCACCACTGACGGAATAAAATTATTTTTTGCTGACAGCGAAGTAAGCGCAATAAGAATTGCTGAGTTAAATAATAAAAAGGGCAGTGTAAGTACCATTGTAGGCAGCGGGCTGTTTGATTTTGGTGATATTGACGGAATTGGTGACGATGCACGCTTACAGCATCCTTTGGGTGTGTTTTACAATCCCGCTGATGAATTGATATATGTAGCAGATACCTATAACAGTAAAATAAAAACTGTAAACCCACAAACACGTGAATCAAAAACATATTCAGGAACAGGAATTACAGGTACCAGGGACGGACAAAAGGATGCGGCTCAGTTCAATGAGCCAAGCGGTTTAACGATTATTAACGGTAAGATTTATATTACAGATACAAATAATAACCTGTTGAGAGTAATAGATATGGCAACAGGCATTGTAAGCACATTAAAGGTGACAAACCCTGATATTCTGACATCGGGAATGAAAACCGTTAATAAGAAAAAAACTGAAAATATAATAACGCTCAACTCAGTTGACCTTAAAAAAGGGGAGAATAAAGTTAAGCTCAATTTTACTTTGCCTGAAGGATATCATATAAACCCGGAAGCTTTGCCGCAGGTTGCATTTATATCTGAAGATGGGTCAGTGGAAAATGCAGAAATTGAAGTAAATACAAAATCACCGGTATTTGAGCTTCCTGTTAAAATTAATTCTGATAGCGGAAAATTTCTGGTTGAAGTACTTGTTTATTATTGTGATACTGAAAATTCAGGTATTTGTAAATACAGGGACCTATATTTTGAAATTCCGTTTTCTTTAAGTACGGCCGCAAGTGAAACAATTAATATAGATTATACTTTGATGTAAGTGAATGAGTGCTTCAGTTTTGTGAAGCACTCAAATTTTTTTTATTTTTCTGATAACTCTTTCACAATATCAATTGCTTTTTTCCATGTAGCGGTAAACCATTCCAGGTATTCCTCTTCTATATCCATTTCTATATAAAGCATATTGCCTGAATCTTTAGGTTCCAGCCTGTAAGTTTCATCAGAGCCTCCCCATTTTTTAGCTTCTTCGCTTTCAGTATCTTCAATGTTATTTTTGATTATACCATAGTGCTCAATGGTAATTATTTCATTGGTCTTATGAAGCTTTACCCTGCTAACCATTCCGCTAATAGTACCATCACTTTGCGGACCCTTAAATAACATTTTGCTGCCTTCTTCCCAGTTTCCTTCTGCATAAGAGCCTTCCATGAAAACAGAAGTCCATTTGCGGTATGTTTCATCATCCAGCAGAACGCTCCATATCTTTTCTTTCGGAGCATTGATAAATATCGAAACGTTTAATTTCTTTTTAGCCATAATTTTTTTATTTTATGATTTTATAGATTTTATTTTCGTTTTTGATTTTGATTCCCGTTCCTGATTCTCCTTCACCCTGGCTTTAATGATACTTTCCACTAATGACCGTGGTAATGCCTTATCAGGTGGGAAATGTATAGTTGTACCTGAGACCTTGTATTGTTTAAGCTCATCTTTAAAGAGCTTAATGACATCATGGCTCATAGTTACAAAGCTGTTGTGGCTTTTGTGTGATACAATTGCTGCCAGGTGGCCGTTCAGCCTGTAAAACGGTACCCGGTAACTAATCGACTCAACGGCATCGGGTGCCGCAGATCGTATTGCTTTCCTGACATTGCTTAATGACCTGTTTACTTCGTCAGGCAGTGACTTAAGATATTCTTCAACTGAAACAGCAGGCTTTGGCATTTATTAATTTTATTTGGTTTTACCGGCAAATGATAACCCGGCTAATTTTAAAGCGCTTTTGAGAACCGGTATTGCAGTTTTGCCTATACCGTGCAGAGCTAATACTTCTGCTTCAGAAAGCTTTGAAAGCTTTTTTAAAGATGAAATCCCCGCATCTGCTAAAGCTCTGTGAGCGGGACTGCTGATTTTAAGATCTGCAATTTTATTTACCTTTAGAGGCATCCTCAAGATCCTTAATGATTATTTTTTTCATCTTCAGCATTGCTTCCCATACTCTTTTTGATTTATCCGGATCTTTATCACCCATAAGCTCCATCAGCTGTTTTGGGATGATCTGCCAGGATAAGCCGAATTTATCTTTAAGCCATCCGCACTGTGATTCAGAGCCTCCGTCGGAGGTCAATTTATCCCAGAAGTAATCAACTTCAGCCTGGTCTTCGCAATTAACAAAAAATGAAACTGCTTCGTTAAATTTGAAAGTTGGCCCGGCGTTCATTCCGCTGAATCTCTGGCCTTCAAGCTCAAATGTTGCTACCATGTACTTGCCGTCAGGGGTTTTACTGGCATTTAATATCTTTGCGTTTTTGAAAACAGATGTGTAAAAATTTACTGCTTCTTCAAGATTGTTATCAAACCATAGGAATGGTGTTATTTTACTCATAAGCTGCTCCTAAATTATTTTATTTATTAATTATTTTTTAATTCGTAATGCAATACTGTAATTCCGCACTCAAATTGTGTTGATTTTATAAGGAGTAATTCCTGCTTAGACGCAAGTTTATTGAAGATCTGCTTTCCTTTACCCAATATCACTGGATTTATATAAAGTTGATATTCATCAATTAATCCTTCTTTAATAAGGTTAGAAACAAACCCACTGCCGCCATATACAATTATATCACCACCCGGGGAATTTTTAAGCTTGTTTACTTCATCCTTTAGGTTCCCATTAGCTATTACAGTATTTGGCCATATTGATTCTTTAAGTGTTTTTGAAAATACTACTTTAGGTGTATCTGTGAATTTTTTGCCTGCTTCATACTCCAGATTACCCGGATCGGATGCAACTTTTGCCCAGTGATTTACAAACCCATCAGTCATATTTCTGCCAAGAAGTATTGTATCAACAGGATCGGTTATCTTTCCTGTATATTCTACAAGCTTATCATCCCATTTCCAGGTCATCCAGTCAAGCTGGCCTTCTTCACCTGCATTATAACCATCAACTGATAGCTGTACTTGTAATCTTAATATTCTCAATTCTTAATTTTACTTTTATTTAATTTTTCTATCTTTTTAACAAGCGAAGTCATAATACGTTCCAGCTCTTTTTTATTCGCTTTTACTTCTTTCATATCCTTAAAGTATGTCATTCGCCTGTCTTTATATTCACCAAGCAGAAGTGCTGACCTGATATTCACAATTTCAGGATGGTGGAAGACCAGGTGTACTGCCTTGTGGTTCCTGTGGTTGAAGGTTACCATATCTTGAATATAATAGTAGCTTGGCGCATTCCATTTTATCCGTTCAGAAATTCTTTTATCAGAGCCTTTAATAATTTTCCTTACTGCTTCAATTTCAGCTATAAGCGGGTGCTTAAGCTTAGCCATATAAGCAGCTACTGTTTCTTTATCAGACATAATTTAAATAATTATTTATTCAGAACGCTCAGTATATTATTTAACTGGTGTGTATGTCTTTTTGTATGCGCAATAACAAAGCATATCCATTCATACCTGGATAAATTGCCTAAACCGGGTAGCTCAAAATCAGTGCAAATAGCTGTTAGATCCTCATCTGTGATAATTTTTCTTAATTTATCACCTGTCCTTATGTGCATTGTAATCATTTCTTCCTGTTCTTTTGGCTCAGTTGAAGGAAGGATCTGATCAGGTGACTGCATTTTAGAAGTAAAATCCAGGAAGATCTTATTAATTACTTCAACTTTCTCTGACGCTTCGCGGTCTGATTCCTTTGTATTCCCCTGTAAATTTAATACAGTACCTGAATTTGCTTTAAGTAAATGTTCGGCAACCTGTGCCGCTGACCAGCTGCCTTCAAACGGTATCACGTTAAAGTTATTTTCAGTAAAGCCATTCAATGCTGCTACCAGCTCACTTTGTGATGCTTCGAATTCTGTGATTATATCTATTAACATGTTTTATTTGATTGGGCAGTTTAACATCCATACTTTGCCGAATTTATCCTTAAGTACGCCGAACATTCCGCCCCAGAACTCTTTTTTCACGGGATGAATCTGAACGCCGCCTTCGGAGAGCTTATTGTAAATTGTGTTTATATCATCTTCTGTGGAACAGGTTAGGCTTAGCGAGATGCCGTTTCCTTCAGTAAGCTTATCACCGGCAACCATATCAGTTGCAAACAGAACTAAATTACCGTTCGTTAATGATGAATGCATTACCTGGTCCTGCATACCCTCAGGACACCTGTCTTTTGCAGGAGTATCGGAAACTTTCATTATTTCAAGCTTACCGCCCAGGATATCCCTGTAAAATGTCATGGCTTCTTTAGCATTGCCGCTGAAAGTTAAATATACGTTTAACTGATTATCCATTATTAATTAAATTAAAGATTAATAAAATTATTACATCCCTTTTGGCTGCAGCACACCGACCCTGTTGCCTTCGCTATCAATGATAGCACAGTAAAGACCCACACCCGGAATATCATCAGGCTCACCGGCTTTATATGAACCACCCAGGATTTTGCCGCCTGCTTTTTCAACATCACTCATAGCTTCGCGGATATCATCTACAGCAATAACTATAGAGGGATACTGGTTGTCATCGGTTTTAGGAAATAGGCCGCCGTTGATTATGCCGGGATTCTTAGGGAAACCCTTTTCATCTGTTTCAGATGTTTTTACTATTGTATAGTTACCCATTTCAGGTCCAAGTTTCTGTGCGCTCCAGCCAAAAACATTTGAATAAAAATCTATCATTCTGTCTCTGTCAACAGCAGGCATTTCAAAATGTACTACCGGATTCATTTTTTTCATTTTTATTATAATTTTGGTTTTTAAATATTTATTCTTTCTTAATTAAATTTTCTTTTATTTCTGGATCTGGCTTTCATCCATCTACATAATTTCCCAAATGTGACCGTCAGGATCGTTAAAGCTTCTATAAAACATAAATCCATGATCCTGGGGTTCTTTTAATTCTGTTGCCCCGGCTTTAATAGCTTTATCAACCAGCTCGTTCACTTTTTCTTTGCTGTCTGCTGATAGACACGTCATTACTTCAGTAGTTTTGGTGGCATCCGCAACTGCCTTTGGGGTGAATTGCTTAAATTTATCTTCTGTCAGAAGCATTGCATAAATATCATCGGATATTACCATACATGCAGCAGTTTCATCGGTGAACTGAGTATTGAAAGAATATCCTATCGCTTTGAAGAATTCCATTGACCTGTTAAGATCTTTAACAGCCAGATTTACGAATATTTTTGTTGACATTGCTTGTTATCTGTTAAGTTTTATGATGTTAAATTGAATTATAATATGCCGTGGTAAGCGCATCTATTATAGTGCTTTTTTTTATCTTGGTAAGGTCAAAGTTTGTCCAGCCCTGTAAGCCCCATTTATTCTGAACCGGGTATACAGATGACTTATTTATCAATGCAAATACATTCTGGTCAACCGGGTTTAGCTTAAGGCATGCAATTTGATTTTTATCATCAAGCGTGGCAAATATCCTTTTATTGCTTCTGAATGATGTTTTCTCAAAATGAGGTGCTTCCAGCGCACCGGGAAGCGAAAGCGCAATTTCTTTAAAAGTTTCTGCGGTTACCATTTTGATTTTAATAATTTAAACATTCTGTTTATTGTGCGGGTTCTAAAGGAACCATACATATTACATCATTATCATTTACATACATTTCAAGACAATATCCGTTCTTATCGATTCTGCTATCACTAAGTAATTCCCTGAAAACCAAAGAGATCTGTGATACATTATCTTTCCAGTTTTTTATTGTGACTGAAATGAAATCACCTTTTTTTATAATAAATGCAGGTAAATTTTTATTACTTTCGCCAGGGAATAATTTTCGAGCAGCGGCTTTGTATATAATATTGCCATTTTCATCAGGGTAAGAAATACCAAAAAACATTCTATCACCGGCATTATCAATCAATGAATTTAGTTTATTGTATGCATCTTCAATTCCATCAGGGAATTTTTCAGCAGTTACATAAAATACTTCGATATCTTCTTTTATATTATAAATTTCCATTTTTCACTTTGATTATTAGTATTTTGATTTGTCAAAATTACCATACAAACATACGCGAAATTGACAATCTCTCAAAGTGTAAATACGACAATCTAACGGGTTGATTGCGACAAAATATTCTGTTAATTTTGTATCATGAAAAATATCACGATCTTAGTGCCTGAAGGCGCTGTTTTAACCAGTATTGCAGATCCGCAGTATATGTTCACTGCAGCCAATAAATTTTTGATTGATTCAGGACGTGAGCCAATGTTTAATGTTAAGCTTGCAGGATTAAAAAAGGATGTTAGTCTAAACAATGGCTCGTACACTATCCATACGGATCAATTAATAGATGAGATACAGAAAACCGATCTTATCATCATACCTGCTTTAAGCGGTGATATGAAGAACGCTGTTGAAATAAATAAGAATTTCATTCCATGGATAATTGACCAGTACAAGAACGGCTCTGAAGTTGCAAGCCTGTGTATCGGCGCATTTCTGCTTGCAGCAACCGGATTAATGAAAGGGAAGCAGTGCTCAACACACTGGCTGTATGCCGGTGAATTCAGCCATATGTACCCGGATGTTATTCTTGCAGGCGATAAAGTGGTGACTGACCAGAACGGATTGTATTCAAGCGGGGGAGCGACATCATTATGGAACCTGCTG
>JAPUEV010000303.1 GCA_027492415.1 Ignavibacteria bacterium | reverse complement strand
TTATCAAAAGTGACATCGCATTCATGTGCAGCTTTTCTATCCTTTCCACCGAATAAACTTCAGCACCAAGCTTAAAAAGTACAGCTGCCTGGTAACCGGAACCTGTTCCAATTTCCAAAATTTTATCACCCGGCTTAACTTCCAGGGTCTGCGTCATATAAGCTACAGTGAACGGCTGAGAAATTGTCTGAGCGCACTCTATAGGAAGGGCATTATCATCATACGCAAATTTACGCAGGGCTTCTGAAATGAATTTTTCACGGGGTATTTCATAAATTGCCTTCAGCACCTCTTCATCACGTATGCCTTTTGACCAGAGTCCTTCAACCAGGTTCCTTTTTTCTTCTTCAAGCAATAACACTTACATTACTCCTCATCCATTTCTTCAAATATCTCTTTTACTTCTTCCTTAACATCGGTTGATTCCAGTTCTTTTTTCATTTCGCGCTTCAACTCATCCAGTCCAGAAACAAATTTAAGCTTACCGTCTTCAGCTATTGATATACCGCCTGTTTCCTCCGATAAAATTATCACCAGTGCGTTCACATCTTCTGATGCACCAAGTCCTGCACGGTGGCGTGTACCAAGCTTCCTGGTACCTATTTTTTCTGTGGATGAAAGCGGCAGTATGCAGCGTGCGGCTTCAATTGTATTATTATTAATAATTACAGCACCGTCATGTAACGGTGATTTGGTACTGAAAATAGATATCAAAAGCTCCTTGCTTACCTTAGCCTGAAGCTGTTCGCCTGTTTCAACAAATGAAGTAAGCCTGTCGCCCATTGATATTACTATAAGCGCGCCCTGTTTTCTGTCTTTTAGCTCACGCAGTCCTTCAACAATTTCATTGATAGTTTCACTTGCATTTATTTTCAGGAAATATCTCGCTATTCTTGTTCTGCCGATAACCAGCAGCAGCCTTCTTATTTCAGGCTGGAACAGAATAATAAAAGCAATTACCCAGATATCTGTCAGACGGCTGAAGATCCAGCCGAGTGAACGCATGTTGAATGTCTGTGCGATAAGAGAGGCAAGGATTATTAATGTTAACCCAAGGAAGATCTGTGAGGCAATAGTACCGCGCATTACAAGATATAGCTTGTAAAATATATAAGTGACTATAATTATATCAATTATATCAATTAAATTTACGGTTATAAAGCCTATTTTGAACAGTTCCATAGTTATGCGAATTTAATGATTTGGCTTTTTACATAATAGTTAATAATTTTGAATAAATAATAAATTGATCACAGGCAGGAATACCTGTGTTACTGAACAATCCGGAGAAATAATACTTGGCTAAGGAAATAATCAGATGCCCGTGGTGCGGCACAGACCCGCTTTATGTTAAATATCATGATGAGGAGTGGGGTGTACCGCTGCATGATGATAAAAAGCTGTTTGAATTCCTGATACTTGAAGGCTTCCAGGCAGGATTAAGCTGGAGAACAATTCTTTATAAACGTGAAAATTTCAGGAAAGCCTTTGATGATTTTAATGCTGAAAAAATTGCGCGGTATACAGATAAAAAAGTTCAAAGCCTGCTTGCTGATGCGGGAATAATTAGGAACAGGCTGAAAGTTGCTGCTTCCATTACCAATGCAAGATCATTCCTTGATATAGTTGAAACAAGAGGTTCATTCAACGAATATTTATGGCAGTTCACCGGCGGAAAAGTAATAAAGAATGAATGGACAAGCCTTAAGCAATTACCGGCAAGGACGAAGGAATCTGATGCTATGAGCAAACAGCTGCTGAAGGATGGCTTTAAGTTTGTGGGCTCAACAATTTGTTATGCAAATATGCAGGCAACCGGAATGGTTAATGACCACCTGGTAGACTGCCACAGGTATAAAAAAGTAAAATAAAAATTTAATTTTACAGGGAAAAACAAAAAGCCGGTGCAAAACAAATGCACCGGCTTTTTTACCTTTACTTAACTAAAATGATCTTCATCGTTTTAGCCGTTATGCTGTTATTTGTCTGGACGGTTATCCTGCAGAAATATATACCGCTGGAAAGACCCGTTCCGTTGAATATTACTGAATAGTTTCCCGTTTCCTGAAAAGAATTTGCCAGTGTCTCCACTTCCCGGCCATCAATATCATATATTTTTATTTTGATATCCGCATTTTGGTTAAGTTTGTAGGATATTTTTGTAACCGGGTTCGATGGATTAGGATATGCTGAAAGCTTTATATTGCTGCCTGCATAAATATCTTTCAATGGATCTTGCAGGGGATCTTTATCAGCATCCCAGGTAATACCTCCATCTGTTGTTTTCATGATAACACCTGACTCTCCGCCTGTATATGAAGTCATAGAATTAACAACAAACAGGCAATAAAGGTTATTGGCTGTAGGTGCACTTTCAGATTCCCAGCTTTCTCCGCCATCCATTGTTCTAATAATTGTTCCCTGGCTTCCTACTGCTATTGCAGTCTGGTCATCAGCAAATCTTATCCTGTAAATAGTACTTGTAACGCCCGTGTTCAAGGCAAACCAGCTTTCTCCGGCATCAGTAGTTTCAAGTATTGTGCCGTTATCCCCGGTAATAAATGTGATATTTTCTGATAAAGAGATCGCAAATTTAAAATTTATTCTCGGAATATCAGAGCTGCATCTGTACCAGCTAAGTCCGCCATCTGAAGTAATTAAAATTATCCCGTTGTCTCCTGCAAGAATCCCTTTACTTTCTGATGAGAGCGTGACAGCTTTAAAGTTTACTGATTTTTGTTTATCTCCGCCGGTAAGTACAGTTACCCATGTTTCACCCTGGTCAGTTGTTCTTAAAACAGTACCGTTGCTTCCTACAGATATTCCGACTTCTGAAGACCTTCCGCCAAATGAAATTCCGTACAGGTCATTTATTACCCCGGATGATTTTTCTATCCATGTTTCACCCAGATCGGTAGATTTTATTATGGTACCGTTTAAGCCTACAACTACTATATTATCATCTGTAATAATTGTGGATTTCTTCAAAGTGCTGGCTGTATTGCTCACTTTATCTATCCATGTTGTACCACCGTCTGTTGTTTGTTTTATTAATCCGCCATCTCCATACGTAAGCCCTGTATACTCATCAAGAAACTCCATACACCAAAGGTCATTCCCTGATTTTATTGTTTGGGAATCAGCAATTAATGGCATTAACATCTGCATGAATAAGGCTGTAAAAATTAGAAGGGTTCTCATGTTAATTGTCGCTTTCTATATAAGTTATTTAACTAAAACTAATTTCATTGTTTGTGAAAAGCTTCCGGAAACTATTCTGTAAAAATAGATCCCGCTGGATAAATTGGTACCGTCAAACCTTGCTGTGTGATATCCTGCTTTCAGGAACCCGTCCTGAAGTGTAATAACTTCTCTGCCCGTGATATCAAATATCTTTATAGTTACATCAGCATCTTTTGGCATCTGGAAATCGATCTTTGAAACCGGGTTTGATGGGTTTGGATAGTTTTGTGAAATATTAAATTTTGAAGGTTTGCCTACAGTAACACTGTTTGCAAGGTAATAATATTCTGAATTTCCGTTATAGTCTGTTTGTTTTAACCTGTAGGAGTATACTGCAGTATTAAGATCTTTATCAGTAAATGTATAGGTTTTTTCTGAATTAATGGTTCCGCTGCCCGGCACAAAACCGGATTTTATCCACACACTGTCATACTCTGACCTTCTTTCAATACTGAAACCATAATTATTTATCTCAGAAACAGTAGCCCAGCTTAAAAGAACATTCCTACCTGATACTTCTGAATTGAAATATTTCAGTGTTACCGGCAGCGGACTCTGTTCATCATCTATTGTAAATACTGAAAGCTGTGTTAAGCCTGATTTTGAAACTTTCCTTAAAGGAGAATTTAAAACCGAGCTGAAATGTGACCACGTACCAGATGAGTAACCCGCAATTGAAATATTATTTTCGCTCCCAATAGAGCCTATCAAAGAAGGATCATAATAAAATGTGATATCAAAATTATAATCACTTCCGCCTGTCGGTACAAATGCTATGTAACAGTTTCCGTAACTCCCTGTATTTGCCGAAGGGGGGTTTGTACCGCTGTAATACTTAGCTGATACACTCGAAGGGAAATTGCTTCCATGCCACATTACTTCTGCCACAGTATCGGCTCCGAAAATATAGTATGTTGTGCCGCCGTTGCTGATCGTACCTGATTGTATTACTTCGGGGGGCTGAACTGCCGGTGTGAATTCAAAAGCGCCTATATCAGGTGCGCCGTTTACTACTGATGTGCTCCTTGGATTTCCGTTGTAATCATTATTTACTGATGATATCTGTGTACCTCTTCCATTCAATGTCCAGCAATTTGAGCTGTTTATATCAGGGTTAAGATCAGTATTGCCTGTATAACCAGAATTATAGCTCAATGAACTTCTGTCTTTACCTGTGGCGGCGGAAAAGCTGCCAAGTGTCAGCAAAGCTGATGATGATATTTTCCCGATAGCCTTTATACCATTTCCTGAAGGGCTGCAGTAATAATTATTATAGTCAATGTTTAAAAATTGTAAATTATTGCTTTGTGCAAATATGCAGGCGCTGCCGTAAGCTGAATCATTTGCAGTACCAAGGTTATTTACAATAGAATTATTTCTTATATCTGCAATCGAGCCTGTTGTCAGGAATATTCCGCTGGATAGTGAAAGCTTCTGGGTTAAAGTATTACCGTACAGGTTAATGGAATTGTTAAAAATACTCAATCCGCTTTGCGGTGTTGATGAATAAAGCATAATTGCTGCGGGATTATCCAGAAAGTAAGTGCCGGTATGATCCCAGCCATCACCATAAATATTATAAATAATGTTATTTTTAAGAACAACATCGGCATTCAAATGATTGGAAGATAAATATATGCCGTTCCCTGCGTTACCCGATGAACCGCTGTAACCGATTGAATATATTTTATTTTTTTCAGCAGTAATGCTGTGAGATCCGTTTGCTATCCATATTCCTTTATCATTTTCAGCAATTGTATTGTTAAGGTTTGCAACTTCATTTCCTCTTATTACTGAGTAATTAACACCCTGCAAATAAATTCCAAGATAACCTGCAGCATTAATGCCGGTTGAATTAATTACATTATCATAAATAAATATACTGGAACCGTTTTGAGGCATAGTACCACCGTTCAGATATATTCCCTGTCTTCCTTTCTGAATGTAATTATTCTGAATATTAATATTGTTAAAATAACCCGGATTTCCTGAAACAGAGGCATCTGAAACCATTATACCACTTGAGCCCAGGCTGTTTTCTCCTGTTTTTAAATTACAGTATTTAACGGTTATATTACCAGCCGGGGTTGTTCCTGTTGAGCCTATCCAGATACAGTTCGAGATACTTTCGTAGTTGCTAATAAGGCTCAGATCCCGGGTTGAACCGTTAACTGTATTACTGCCATCAATAATAATGTAACTGGAACTTATTATTTTGAAAATTGCGCTTCCCGAAGACATTATTATCTGCGGATTCGTTCCGGAGGCTGGCTTAATAGTAATTGTATTCACGCTGCTTGAGCCTGAAATATTATTTATTGTCAGCGGAAATGTTTCAGAGCTGTATGAAGCATCTGACAGGCTGAATGTTACCGGACCGGATACACCACGCCTGTCCAGATCACCAAGTGCGGTAGTTAAGCTTGAATAAACACCGTTAATTTCATTAGGTCCCAATATACCGGTTAGTTTATTTCTCATTTCAGCGTTTACTTCTATGCAAGGCTGGCTTTTATAAGGAGTATCACCATCCATTAAAATAAAAGTATCTGTTTTTGAGGCAAAGTCAGATTCTGTCAAATCATCATATATATTGTACTGATCATTATTGTGAAGAGATTTACCGCTGTAATTATTGCGTGTATATTTTTTCCCGGAGGTATTTTTTTCAGCTTTTTTATAATACAATTCTTTGCCGGATAACTGGCTGAACAGTGCAAGACCCACTGCATATGTTCCTGACATTGGTGAATTGGCAATAATCCTGCCGCCTGCCGGCGCCTGCACTGTCGGTGTTTTTGAGCTTCCTACTGTTATTGAGCTGCATTCTCCGTCAATTGTATTGCCTGTAACAGCTATCAGGGGAATATCATATGTTAGCCAGAAATAATTTGTTCCGCTTTTCAGCTCTTTTGAACCCGTAAACAGCATTGTGCCGTTAGGGCTTGCAATGACAGAGCCAAACTGGTTATCAGCGGAAAATACTGCGGAAGTGCCGGTGAACCATAATTTTGCATTTGCAATATCACTTAAGCTTGATGTCCCGTTCGTCTTGCAGGTTACCGATGTAACTGTAAGCGGAGTTAACAAGCCTGATGTCACTACCTGTATCTTGATAACGGGGTTATTCAGAGAATTTTTTTTCACCGATGAAGTATCTGCTATCAATGCGGTGCTGGAAGTATAAGACATACTTGCCGGTGTAAAGCTGTAAGTGAGCCCTGTTGCCGGCTTAACGGTTGTTGTCAGCCTCATTGTATATGTATTAGAAGAACCCGTTGAACTGGAAGACCAGCTTGAGGTTGTTGTTCTGTTCTTGTAGTCAGAGCTGGTTAACCCGCGTATACCCAACTGTGTCGGATTGCTGGAAGTGGTAGTACTGGTATTGGCAGTAGTAACATCACCGTACACAAATTCAATAACTGAATTGTTTTCGTTTAATCTTACCTGGAAATCATAGCTTTCACCTGATGATCCATTTAGCCTTCTGTAGTTTAGCCATTGTATTATCAT
>JAPUEV010000302.1 GCA_027492415.1 Ignavibacteria bacterium | reverse complement strand
GTAATTACTATATATACAAACCTGAAATTCTGCAAGACCGGCAAGAAATGCTGGAAACAGCTTGATGTGAACGACAATTAAGTATAATTATTTATTTTGATACGGTGGCCGGGGTTATGCACGCTCCGCACCAGGAAAAAAAGCTAATCAGGAGTTATACTCGTTTAAGCGGGCTGCCAGCCATTTTTTATGTATTACGTTTTTTAAAGCTATTAAACTGTCTTTTATTTCATCTATTTCTTTTTCGCCCTTACGTGAGCTTATACCCGGTAACTTTAAATAAAAAGAATAAAAATTCCTGTACTGTTCATTTAGCGCGGGGTTCATCAGGTTCTCTTTCTGAATAAAATGCCTGAATGAATCAGCCGCAGATACAGCCTGCTCTATATAACCTGCATCATAATAAAGTCTTAGCTGCAGTGCCTTCAGGCTTAATTTATAAGAAACAGCCTTAACGTTACGTATTTTTGATAAGTGATCAAGCGCCTCATCAAATTTTCCATGCCTGCTTTTCAGCTCAGCCATGGAATAGTTCACCCAGAAATTCTGCTCTTCGGGAGCAAGCTTATTGCCATATTCATTAATAAATGATTCAGCTTCATCCATCCGCTCAAACTCCATCAATGTGCTGAAAAGATTGTTATACCGGTTGTTATCAAAATAATCATCTTTATCAAAGGATGTAATTCCGTTCTCAAGCCCGAACATGAGTATTTCCAGCTTTTCTTCGAGGAATTTTTTATCTTCTGTAAGAAAATAGTTCTTATGGCAGAAATTTATAATAATAGATATAATATTGAAGCAGTCTTTATGTCCAAGCTCTCTGTATGAAGCATACAGCGCTGCTTTGAGCTTATAAAGATCTTTGATATCATTGTTTTTTAAAAGAAGCACCCTAAGGTATGTCATATTAAGAGTGGGGAACTCCAGGTATTCAGGATTTTTTTCTAGAAATGTGATAATCTCATCTAAAAAAATCAGCTTTGGAGTATAATTTATTATCTGGCTCTGGTTAAGATGATAAAAGTGGTCGGCAAGCATTCTTAACAAAAAATAATATGTTAAATATTTCTGTTCATCATACATATGCTCTGCAGGCATATTATCCTTTGTGGCTGCGAAGTTTTTGCTGTATATATATTTTCTGTAAAATGACATATGATACTTACCCAAATAATCATCAGGACCCCTGGGTTCTGTATTATCAGCTTCTTTTAAACCTTCTTTAAGTATCTTTTCAGCCAGTTTTTTGTTTTCAGGAAATTCTATTAACTGATCCAGCAGGAATTTTTTCTTCAGCAGCGGCTCTTTCTGAAAGCCTTTTAATGAAAGGTATTCTTCTGCCAGGTTCTGAAGATTAGACATAAGTACCCTGAAAAAGCCATCGTTGAACTCACTTTTGCCGAATATTTTTTTATATACATATTTCTTTTCAAGCTTTTCAGGTACGAAATCCGGGTGCTGTTTGCGTATGTATTCAAAAAGTGATATCAGCGCCTTGTTAGTATTAAAATAAGGTGATTTAACAAAGCTGCCAAGCTCCTTCAACTGCTGTTTATCAAAATTTTTCAATAACAAAATCAGGCTGCTGTTGTTCATAACTGATATAAAATATTAGTTTTAATGCCGTTCTAACTGATCCGGTTAAGTGGTTTTCAAAAACAATTGCCAATTACATTCCGCAAGCTAAAAACTACTAACAATTCAGAAAATATAATTCATGTAAATATAATGAAAAATATAAATTAATCAACCGAAAGCTCCAAATTTCACTCTCTCTTTCTAATAACAAAATTCATTTAAATTCTTTGATTTAACCCGGCCGTTTAACGTAATTTTGAAGCAGTAAAAAATTTAACTGCAAAACTTCACGGATCAAATCAATATGAAAAGCTCGTTCGTTTCAAAGTTAAATGTAACCCGGGGTGATGAAACAGGAGAAATAAACCTGAGCTGGGATTCTGTTAAAAACGCAGAGCTGTATGTTATCCAGTTCAGTACAGCTAAAAACAGGCAGGCGATAAAAGATGAAAAGAGTGATGACAGTAAAATTAATAATGCAGGCTGGGAAACTGCAGATATTATTAATGAGTCGAAATATACTATAAAGGGACTCAGAGAGAAAAAAACATATTTATTCAGGGTAGCTGCAGTGACAACAAGCAAACAGGGTCCCTGGAGCAGAACAGTAAGAAAAGAAATTTAAGAACATAAACACATATATCATGCAAAGTCCAAGAGATACAAACAACTGAAGAATTCCGGTAAAACCCGGTCTTCAAAAAATGAGTAAGATTTTTTATTGGGGGCATTAAAAAAACAAAAAATAAAAGGAGAACAAAATGAAACATTTTAAAACGTTTCTGATTCTGGCAGTAATATTTTTATTCAGTACTGCCGCAGTAAACTCTCAGCAAAACATTTCTGACAGCCGGGGTAAAGGTGAAAACGAGCAGGAGCCTGTTATGCAGCAGGATAAGCTTCCGCTTGAGCTTCGCCAAAAGCTTAACAGTAAAGATGCTGACCAGAATCCGCAGCTTAAGGCTGAGCTGAATAATGAAGTTGACAGGATCCTTGGCGCGGAGGAACCGGAAGATCTGTATGGTTTAAAACAAACATCTGTAATAACTTCAAGCTTCAATAACCCGCCATTCAATCCTGAGTGGTATACATCAGATGTTCTGGTCTACAGCGGATCCGTTGCTTCCGCAGGCGGCTACAGGCAGCTTGACCTTAAACAGGGCGAAGACGGATGGATGTATTATGTTGTTAATAAAGCCGGAACACCCGGGGAGTTTTCAATTTTTATGTCTTCAAACGGCGGCGCAACGTGGGCAGGCACAATAAATTATAGCGCAGGCAGCGGATATATCCATAATATTTCAGCTGTTGTTGACAGCAGAAGCAATGCTGTCCCGGATTCAACAAGAATACTGGTATATTTTACATTCAGCTCTTTAGTAAACGGTGATAATGCAGCCTTGTATGTTCTTAACGTAAAAAGAAACGGAATAGGCGGTGTTATTAACGCAGTAGGAAATCCCGCAGCCGGAAATAAATATGAATATGTGAGCGCATGCAGTGATGGAATGTACTGGTCTGACCTTACCTACCATCACGCAATAGTACGTGAGGCAACAAATGCAGGCGTTCAGGTAGGTATAAGGCATTTCAGGTCTATAAACTTCGGTACCACACATACATCCGCACTGTTAAATACAACTTATAACGATTATTTTCCAAGTGCAGCATTTTCAGTCGAAACAGGAACTGACTCAGTTTACATTGCCGTAGAGCGAAGACTGACATCAACAGAATATGAGCTGAGAATGATTGTAACACCAGATGCGCCTTCAACAAACTTCAGGGTATTCTATATTACTAACGCAGTATCCGGGATAAAATATGAAAGACCTGCTTTGACAATAGTTCAGCAGAGCGCAGGAGTGCCAAAGAAAGTATTGGTTACAACAACCCGCAACAGGAATCCAAGATACTGCTATTCATCTGATGGCGGCGGTACCTGGACAATAGACCAGCTTCTGGGTCCAAACAGCGCCCAGGTTGCTGATTATACTATCTGCAGCAGTGATTCATTAACATCAGGCGGACAGTATGTCATAGCAGGTTATGTAACTGATGACGGTGATTCTGTGAATGTAAGACAGGGCTCTATTCCAGGCGGATTTCCGTTTTCATATTACAAGCGCAACAGCAACCAGTCATCAGGTGTTGTAGCACCGGTCTGCGCTATTTATAAAACAGGCAGCACAAAGTACGCTGTATTCGGATATCCCGGATTCGGTCCCATTAATGCTTACTATAACGGTGAACAATTATTCACGGGTATAGAGCCCATCAGCGGCAATACACCTGATAAATTTTCACTAAGCCAGAACTATCCCAATCCGTTCAATCCCGTAACCAATATAAACTTTTCGCTTCCTGCCGCAGGAAATGTTAAGCTTATAGTTTTTGATATGACGGGACGCGAAGTCGCAGTTCTTATTAACGGTCAGTACAGCGCAGGCTCATATAAAGTTGACTATAACGCTTCATCACTTGCATCCGGAGTATACTTCTACAGGCTGGAAACCGAATCATTTACCGATGTGAAAAAAATGATGTTGATTAAATGACGCAGTCATTTATGAAACCTTTTTTCTAAGGAGTATTAAATGAAGGATGGAATTTGTATTACCGTTCTTCAGGGTGAATAAAAAAAAATGCTTCTCCGTTTAATTTACATCCCAATAAACCCGGGTGAGACGTCTTCATCCGGGTTTTATAAAATAAATATTAAACAGTTAATACAACAAAATGAGCTCATACTTTGAAAAATTATCAGAATATTATAAATCAGACCAGGCTGATAAAGATAAAAAGAGGTTCGAAAGACAGGCTAAAAATACCTTTCTTACTTCTGTAATTGTACTTGGAATTGTTTTTTTATTTATAGCGGTAATTGTAATTATCGCCGGCATCCAATCGATTTTCGGTTAAACATTATTTTCAGTGTTAAGCGCTGAAGGAGGAAACATGCAGAAATGCATGATGAAAGTCCGTTTTTATACGGACTTTTTTATTTGCCTGCAAAGATATATTTTGCGTGAATTATTGTAATCTATGGATAGCAAAGCACCGGAACAATCACTTGCCAAAGGAATAATATCCGCACTGACGGGATTATTCTTTCTCTCATTAATTGCCGTATGCGTTAAGCTGGCAGGTAAAACCGGCGCAAAGCTGGGATGGATAGTATTTATGCAGTACCTTGCCGCATTTGGCTTAAGCCTGGCATTAAGCGGCAGGGATAAATTCCGCAATATAAAGCCGGCAAATTACAAGCTTGAAATACTCAGAGGCTCTGCGGGAGTTATATCATTCCTGTTATTTGCCGCCGCTATGACGGAGATACCAATGGTTGACGCGTCTTTACTGCAGAACACCGCGCCGATATTTATCCCGATAATCGGGCTCATTTGGCTTAAGGATGTAGTTGAAAAAAGGATCTGGCTTGGCATTCTGATTGGGTTTATAGGTATCATTCTTATTATTAAACCCGATGGCAATGTTTTTAAGATCGGAGATCTCATCGGGCTTGCTTCAGGGATACTGCTTGCAATAAGCTATGTTGCGATGAGGATAATTACAAGATCAGACGGATTTAAAACCATACTGTTTTATTTTTCACTTTCTGCAATGATACTTTCACTTCCCCTAGGTATTATTTACTGGTCAAACCCCCCTATTGAAGGCTGGCTGTATTCACTTGCAGGCGGTGTGCTGCTTGTTGCTTATCTTAACATGCAGCAGTATTCATATAAACACACAGAGGCATCAAAGCTGAGCCCGTTCAACTACTTTGTTGTTATTTATATCGGGCTGCTGGACTGGTGGCTTTTTGGACATGTGCCGGACGTGCTTACTATCATAGGTATTGCAATTGTCAGCATAGGGGGAATACTTGCCATAATCCATCACGAAAAGGATAAAAAAGAAATTAAACATAGCTGGCACTAACTGTAAAGCAGTAGAGTCGGGCGCGGTATTCTTACATAGCTGTAACAGAAATAACCACAAACATATCAATATTTATGCGATTACAGCATAAAACATTATGCATTATTATTGCTGTATGAAAAAAGTAAATTTTATCATAATACAGGCAGCAGTATTTTTTGTTATATCATTCATTGCAAGGGATGTGTTTTGCAGCTCTTACATGTATAGTTCAGATATAAACCCCGGCAGAGATATTTCATGTAATATAGAGAGCAATGTTAGATCACTGAGTGACCAGCTTGACCAAAAAAATGCAGAGATAGAAATGCTTAAAAACGAGAACAATGAGCTGAGAGAAAGACAGGATATACAGACAGCAGGCACCAACCCTGGCGGATTTTTAAGTATCTCTCTTATTCTGATGTTCTCGGCAATTACCGGGGTTATATCAGTAACAATAGCAAAACGCAGAACAAGATCACTTTGCCACTGTAATAACAGGAGAATAAAGCTGATGAAAATGAATAAGGCTAAATGTACCCAGCCCAGCTAGATAAACAATATTGCAAACCTGAACAAACTTCTGTTAATCTCCCCTGAAAGCTAACCATTACCTCCCTCCCGGTAAACAAATCTTTTTATTATTGCGGAAACTTTGCCCTTTGTAAACGGTTATTATTATATTACACCTACAGCAAGCTCCAGAAAAGTATTTGGGTTTATAAATTCAATAACTTTTCTTAAAATATATAAATAACCCCCGGAATATGAAAACAATTTACCGCTCAGTAATCACTACAATTTTTGCTGTAATACTTATAACAGCCGTAACTTCAAGCCAGTCACTTCGTGCTGTGAACTTCCAGGGAGCCGGCTGGGTGACAGCAGTTAAATACACAACCAACGGAGCAAGGCTTTATGCCAGGACGGATGTTGGCGGCGTATTCAAAAGCGATAACGGCGGCGATAGCTGGCAGTTCATCTCCGGTTACGCAACAACGTTTTCAGGGCTGTATATTCAGGGGCTCGCAATTCACCCTACAAACAACAATACAGTTTACATTGCATGCGGCACTTCTTACAGAAACACAGATGAAGGCAGAGGCGTATGGAAAACCGTTGATGGCGGAAACTCATGGACGCATGTACTGCAGAATGTTAACTTCAGCGGTAATGATGATATCAGGTGGGGCGGCGAGTGTATTGTTATTGACCCGGTGAATCCCGAAACTGTTTATGCGGGCGGCAGAGAAAGCGGTATTTATAAAACCACAAACGGCGGCGGCACATGGTCGGTTGTTGCGCCATCAAA
>JAPUEV010000301.1 GCA_027492415.1 Ignavibacteria bacterium | reverse complement strand
GAAGTTGAAAAATCACCACTATTACGTTTATATTCAGTAGTACCCATTTGATTAATATATCCTCTTCTTAAATTCAAAGAATCTCCATCATTGCTGCACCACATACCCATAAACCTGCTTGATCCACTTCCCATATATGTTGAACTTGCGCCGACCCAAAGCTTATTATTGCCATTACCTGATCCAAGATTAAAATCAGTATTCCAAACTGATCCGCCATCTGATGTACAATGATAAAATGCAACACCATCTTTAAGTACACAAATTATAGCAGAGTCAGATCTTGAACCGCCCTGTTTCTGAATAAGTGCCAATGAAGGTTTTTCGTATTTTTCTGTGCCTGTTGGTGGTACAAACCATGTATTAATAGCAGTATTAGGTGTAAATGGACTTGCAATTACCCTGGTCAAATAATTTGTAGCGCTAAAACGTCTTTCAACAGCAACCCAAACGCTATCATTACTTGAAGAAGAGCCTGGTCCCCTGTGAAATACTAAGCTTGGGTAATGGTCATCATATGCTGTACCCCAGCTTACTGAAGCTACAAATGTTCTGCCCCAGGTGGTTGACCTGGTATATTTTAACTGTAACGTTACACCTGTTGAATTATTCTCTTCTGTTACAACTACTCCATGATAAGAAGCTGCAGTATAATAAGCAGCATCACCGCCGCAGCTTGGATAGCTTAGCTTATTACCGGCACCAGGAGTTATAATTCCGTTTGTTGCATAGTTAGCACTTCCGTCACGTCTGAAAGAATAACAGCCGAGTATGGCATTATCCAGATTTGATGCAGAAGAATAAGTATAAAATAATAATACTCTTGTTGAATCATCACCTGATGTTGCATTTAAATCAGCCTGAATAGCTATCTGACCGAAATAACCACCATATGTAAGATCACCGATCTGAGCCCATGTAGCTCCGCCATTTGATGACCTGAAAGTATAAACATGTGATGTACCGGTAATCTGCGGTGTAACGATAGCAACATATAAGTTTTTATCTTCACCCATACACATTGCTAATCTTCTGAATCCCGGAGGTCCTGATAATGTAGCATTTACATATACTGTTACATCTGTTCCGTACCAGTCTGTTCCGTTATTAAAAACAGGACTTTTAATTTCAACACCAACTGGTCCGTCCTGTGTATTATTATTGTTTTCAGGTAAATAGCTGTTGATCTGATCCTGTATTCTTTTTGCTTCGATAATGTTACCTGATTCTAAAGCGGCTTTATACTGATCGTCAAGAACTGCAGGATACTGAGAAGTACCTGTAGTACTGCCAGTATATCCCGGACCTTCACGTAACTCAAAGTTTTGGTTTGAATTGTAAGATTTTGATTGCGGCGTTCTATCTCCTGAATATAATGAGATAGTTGTTACAAAAAGCATTGCTGCCAAAACAGCAAAGAGTTTTGTTGAATTCATTTTGTTCTCCTTTTAATTGTTTTTTGATTCCCCCAATTACTACGAATATAGCTAACCGTCCGGGAAATTACAAATAGTTAGAGGCAAAAAAGTTCGGAATAAAATATTCAATTGTTTTGAAGAAATCTATGTATATTATTTATAAGGCAGTTACAGCTTATTTAAAGGTTTTCAGGTATTCCTAAATCTTTCCATTTTGTTCCGGTAATATTGAAAGTATTTATATGGTAATTTTGTTCTAACAATGACATATAAACGGGAATAATATCAATATTCTGATCTGATGGAATATTTGCTAGAACAGAAATATTCAAAAAATGGATACCGCAAAATGCTTTTAATTTAATATTCTCAAATTTTCCGGGCTTATAAAAAATATTAACTCCGTTTTCTGTTCTTCCAATCAGAGATCCGTTAATATCAGTTAATAAATATCTGGATGTTTGTCTTTCCTGTACTGCAAGAGTTGCAGTACAGTTACTATCAAGATGATGTTCCTCCAGTTTATCCAGGTCAATATCAGAGTCCACATCGGTATTATAAACAAGAAAATCTGGGGATGATTTAAGGTAACTTTCAGCATTCTTTAAAGCACCGCCGGTGCCTAATATTTCCTGTTCGTGAATTAATGTTATTTCTGATAACGATTCTGTTCTTTCTGAAAAATACGCATCCATTTTGGTATGGTGGTGATGTGTGTTAACGATAATTTTATTTATACCATAATCTTCAAGCTTAGAAATAACATTTTCGATCATTGGCTTGCCTTTATATTCCACCAATGCTTTGGGAATATCTCTGGTTAGATGATCTAATCTTGTTCCGAAACCTGCGGCCAGGATAAATGCCGTTTTGGTTCTCATCAGGGCAAACTCTTTCTGTATTCTTCCTTTAATCTGAAAACTACATCATCGCATTTATATTTTTCATCAGGTGCATTGAATTTTTCATACCTGGATGAAATATCAGCATCAGTAAAACCTGCGTAGCCAATTATGAATTCAGGATTCAGGGAAAGGACGTAATCAATATCAAATTTTTTATGGCCAGCCTGCAGTCTTTTAGAATTTGTTTTCGCAATATAATCATTGTTCAAACCCCACATATCAATAGTATACAGCTCAGAATAATAAGGTATTTTCCCGGCAGGTCCAACAGCAATCACAGTTTTGGGATCAACATTCATTTTCAGCCATTTACCGAACATAGACCATTGCATTTCATATTTTGCATTACTGTCTCTTATAATTAACTGTTTATATTCAAGCAAACTTAATGTTAACACAAAAAGCAGTATCGCAAGAACACTTGCAAGAATATTGGCATACTTAAGGGCTTTTTGTTCATCATTAAAATATTCTTTTAATTTGATAATTACATTAATAAATCCAATTGCACTCAAGATATACAGCATTGGAAGGATGGGAACAAAGAACCTGTTGGCAATCATCCAGTCACCGCCAACTGCAATTAAATATGCAATATATATGATAGAAAAAGCTATCAGGTATGAAAGCTTTTGATCTTTAAAAGCTTTTTTAAACGGAATGAACAGAATAAAGATAAAAATATAAAGTCTTGTGCCTATACATAATGCCAGGTATTTGGTACCAAGTAAAAAGTTCATTTTAAGATCGGTTACACCTTTTGCATAGAATGTATTGGGTATCATTTGACCGTAGAACAGAAATTTAAAACCATAGTAAACAGCGAAAAATATTAAATATGATACTATCAAAGAGATAAATATCGACCTGAATCCGTTTATATTTTTTCTGAATAAGAGCATATGAGTTAATGTAATAACAAATATCATATTCCCTTCAGGTCTTGTTAAGGTACATAACATCAGGAACATGATAAGAAAATAAAGATGTTTTTTCCCTTCGTTTAATTTAAAATAATTATAAATAATACCCAGTATGAACATTGTATACATTGGGAATTCCATACCTCCAATAGCCCAAAAGGCAATTGAATCATCCAGGGCTAAAAAAAGCGGGGGTATCAATATCAAATATTTAATATACTTCGTAAGATTTCCGTTGAATTGTTTAGATATCAACGTGATAAGCAGAATATTAATCATTGAAAGTATCAATCCAATAGAGCTTGAGAATATCGATACATCAACATTTTTGATTGTAGTAAAAGGTGCAGTTATTATAGTCCATAAGAAATTAGTATAACCTTCAACATACTCACCCTGGTTATAGACCAATCCTTTTCCTTCCATAAGGTTTTTACCGTACCTGTAAGATATATAGGCATCATCCACATTTTGAAATAAAAAGCTCCAGCTAAGGAAAAAGCAATATATTACAAAAAACAGCAGTATTATTACAAAATATTTCTTGTGTTTAGACAAATCTGATCTTTAGTATTAATTTATTACAAATTTATAGCAAAGTTTATTAAAAAATATGCAAAATTTAAACATTTAATCAATCAACAGGAATTATTATTTTTGTGAATAAGTTACAAAATATGATGAAATTAACCATGGTAAGGATCCCTTTTGGAAATAAGCTGGCGTAAGAATCTGTATATAATATGGTCAGCACAGCTGATTGCTATGATAGGAATGAGCATGGTTATCCCCTTTTTACCTCTATATGTGAAAGATCTTGGTGTTACTGATATTACAGAAGTAAAACGGTGGAGCGGCCTTGTTGTTTCCGGCGTATTCATTACAGCTGTTATCGCAACCCCTGTATGGGGCTGGCTGGGCGATAGAGTTGGCAAAAAGAAAATGGTGCTTCGTGCTATATTCGGGCTTGCAGTATCGCAGCTGCTTATTGGCTTTTCACAGGATGTAGTACAGCTATTTATCTTCAGGATGGTGCAGGGCGCACTAAGCGGATTTATAGCTGCTGCACTTGCGCTTGTATCTTCAAATACCCCCAAGGAAAAATCAGGATACGCTATAGGTTTCCTGGCAAGCTCAACTGCTGCCGGCAACCTGCTTGGTCCGTTTGTAGGGGGTTTGCTTGCAGATGCCTTCGGGTACAGGAATGTATTTTTCATTACTTCTGGTATTTGCGCCATTAGCGGATTACTTGTTTTTGCATTTGTAAAAGAGATTAACGGTACTCGCAATCGTGATAGTGATATCTGGGATAATTATAATTTTGTTTTTAAGAATTTACGCATAAAATATGCAATGCTTTTACTGGTTATTTCCGCAGCAGCTATATCAATGATACAGCCCCTCTTTGCCCTGTTCATAGAAAGAAAGCTCGGGACCACAGCATACCTGGCAACTATTACCGGTTCTATCTTCGGGGTAGTTGGATTGTTCCAGGTAATATCCTCATCATTCTGGGGCAAGCTGAATGATAAGCGCCAGGTAAGAAAGAACCTTGCATGGGCTTTAGTTGGAGCAGGTGCCGGGTACGCGCTGCATGTTGTTTCTACCGGTGTGTGGGAGCTTATCCCGATACGTGCATTGCTTGGTTTATGTATAGGCGGCGTTATGCCTTCGCTATTTTCGTTCATAAATAAATGTATACCTGACCACAGGAAGGGCGGAGTTATGGGAATTGCCTCAAGCTTTACTATGCTTGGCAATCTTATAGGCCCAATTTCAAGCGGGTATATAGCTTCTTTTACAAGCATAAATTTTGTTTTCATACTAAGCGGAGTAATACTGGCTTCTGCATCAATTCTTGCATACAATAAACTGAAGGAAAAGCCCAATGATGACGTAAAGATACCTGAGAAAGAAAAGTCTGTTATCAAAGAAGAGATAGCTGCCGGCATTTTAGAATAATAATTAACAATTTTAGCTAAAATTTATTTAATATATTTCTCATGAAAAATAATTTATTAATTCTGATTTTATCATTCATTACCATCCAGGCAATTGCAATTTCACAGGAGCTGACCGTATTCGAAAGGTGGCATAAGACCGATCTACTTATCCGTGACAGGAAGATAGATGAAAGTGATGCCCGGGATTCCATTGCTCTATTTGTTAAGCTTGGGGTACAGGATTTCAAAACGCGTGGTATACCCGGCACACCCAGGAATAACTGGATCTTCCCGATGTTTGGCTTTACGTGGACCGGCTACAGGGCTGACGGAATGGATTACAAGGATGAAGATTTTGATTACTTCCAGGGCGGCGAGTTTCACGGGCACCCGGCACATGATATCTTTATACTCGATAAAGATACTAATTGCACAGAAGACTCCACCGGCAAAGAGGTTTACGCAACAGCAATGGTTACCGGCATAGTGCTTTCCAAATACGATACATGGTTCCGCGCTGACTACCTGAGAAGCGGCAATTACGTTAAGCTTTTTGATCCTGAATCCAAAGCCATATTTTACTACTCCCATCTTGACAGCGTGTTTGTGAATGTCGGGCAGCTTGTAAAAGCCGGTGAGCCAATTGGCTACGTTGGCAGAACAGGAAGAAAAGCGATCAAAGGGAAAACGCATATTCATATTGCTTATTATAAGATTGATGACGGACATCCAATACCTGAAGATATTATAGAAGATCTTTATAAGGCTGAGAAGAAAATGACAGTTAAAAAGTGATAATGTGAAACGTGAAACAGGTGAAACAAAGGCAAAAAATTAACCGGGGATGCCTGCGCATCCCCGAAGCTAATAATATACCCTCAAATCTAAAAATTAATTGAAACCTTAGTACCGCCGGATCTATCAACATCAAATGTGCCGCCAAGATTTTTTACCAGCATACCTACAAGCACCATACAGAATGAGTGCGGTCTCCCCTTCGCAGAAATTACCCCGGCACCGTTATCCCTGACTGAAAGGAAATATTTACCCGGCTTATCTTCATGCATATCAATTGTGATATTCCCCTTCTTCTTGTTGGGGAATGAATGCAGAAGAGAATTGCTGAGCAGCTCATTTATAATAAGCGATATTGTAATAGCCTTATCAATAGAGAGCTGAACATTCTTTATGTTCACATATGTTGAAACACGGTTCATCGTGATATCATAGCTGTCATACAGATATGGTATCAGTGTGTACATGAAGTTCTCAAGGTCAATTTCAGTTACATCTGACTGCCTGTAAAGCTTTTCCTGAACAATTGAAAGCACCTGGGCGCGGGCACGTGTTATCTTAAAGTACTCGTTATACACGGGGTCTTTAACATAATCAGCCTGGAACTGCAGCAGTGAGGATATTATCTTCATATTATCCTTTACGCGGTACGTTACTTCATCAGCTAAGAGCTTCTTTTCTGAGTTCAGCTTCTCAAGTGATTCATTTAACTTTGAATTTTCCTTTGAATCATTTATAACTTCGCTGTACAGAATGGCATTCTTGTTTGCAATTGCTGCCTGGTTTACCATTGTTTCTATCCATGCCCTGTTCTTATCATCAAACTCATTTTTATTCTTGCTCATCAAAGTGATAAAGCCAAGTATCTTTCCGTTCAGCTTTATGGGGACGATCATTGCTGTTTCTATGATATACT
>JAPUEV010000300.1 GCA_027492415.1 Ignavibacteria bacterium | reverse complement strand
CTTGTTTCACTGGTTGATGCCAATAATCCTGCACTTGAAAAAAGTTATTCGGATAACGGGATTGTTCTGTATAAGCTATCATTTAAGAACAGGAATATCGGATTATCCGGAATATTCCATAATATCAGGGAGCTTTTTAAGCTTTCTAAAATAATCAGGTCAGAAAAAGTTGATATTCTTTATGGTCATGATTTCTTTTCGGCATTTATAATAAGAACAGCTTATATACTTTGTTTATTACAGTTATATAAAGTAAAAAAGCTATATATTAGTATTCATAATCTGCTGTTTTGGCTGAAAAAGCCTCATAATTACATTAATAAGGCATTTTCTTTATTTACTGATAAAATTGTATGTGTTTCTAAAAGTGTAATGGAATACTCAATTTTACATGATAAAATAAAGAGGTCCAAATACTCCGTTATTTATAACGGGATTGATGTAAATGAGTTCAGATATAATGCTGATAACAGGAACGAGTTTAGAAAAGAATACGGAATTCCTGAAGATAAGTTTGTTATAGGCGCAATTGGTACAATTTCATTCAGAAAAGGGCACCATATCCTGATAAAAGCATTCAGCGAATTTAAAAAAGTGCATAGTGATTCTCTGCTTGTCATTTTTGGCGGCAACCGTAACATTGATGGTGATGAAGAAGTTAAAAACAAAGTGGATCTGCTTATAAAAGAGCTGGGTTTGGAAAGCAGTATTATGATATTAAAGCCCAGGCTGGATATATATAAAGCTTATTCAATGTTTGATATATATACAATGCCCTCAGTTGTTGAGGGATTCGGTCTTTCGCTGGTAGAAGCTATGTCATCAGGCTCATTAATAGTAGCTTCTGATATCCCGCCATTCAGGGAGATACTGGATGACAATAATAATGCATTCATGTTCAAAAGTGAAGATGAAAATGACCTGCTGAAAGTGCTTGAAAAGGCATACAGTCTTTCAAAAGATGAGAAAAACAGATTGAAGCATAATGCGCGGCAAAGCGTGATAAATAACTTAAGCTCGGAAAAAATGGGAAAGAACTTTGCTGAGCTGTACGAAAATATTTAAATTTAATTAAAATTAACGGAGAAGCAGTCCTGGATCTTTCTATTATAATACTAACCTGGAACACTAAAAAATATATTGACGCCTGTTTAAGATCGCTGCAAAAACATAAGAATAACTGTACTTATGAGATAATTGTTGTTGATAATGGCTCGACAGATAATATCGTTGATTTTCTGAAAGAAAATTATCCGTATGTAATTACAATAAGGAATGAAGTGAACCTTGGCACCAGCCAGAGAAACAAGGGGCTGGAAATTGCAAAAGGCAGGTATTTCGCTTTTCTTGATAGTGATATTGAGCTTTTGGAAGATAACACTTTTGATAAGCTTATTGATTATATGGATAAAAATCCGGGAACAGGCTTAATATCTCCAAAACTGATACTGGATAGCGGTGAAGTACAGCTTAGCTGCAAATATTTTCTCAGTGTTTATACACCTGTTATCAGAAGGCTTGACTTCCTGAAATTCATCAGGGAAACAAAAATATATAAAAGGCAGCTTCTGGCTGACTGGGATCACAGCGCAGTTAAAGATGTTGACTATACAGTATCTGCTTTCTGGCTTTTCAGGAAGGAAGTTTACGCGAAAATAGGCGGGCTTGATGAAAAAATATTTTACGCCCCTGAAGATGTTGATTATTGCCTCAGAGTATGGAAATCCGGCTATAAAGTTACTTACTTTCCGGATGCTAAAGCAAAACATCATTACCAGCGTATTACCAGGAAAATTTTCACAAAAATGACCTGGGAACATGTTAAAGGACTCGCATATTATTTCTGGAAACATAAGTACCTGCTGAAGCCGAAAATACAATCAGTGGTATAAAGCTGCTATAAGGTTTATTAAATAAAATCGTAAAAATGCTAATAATTATTCCATTTGTCTAAAGTTAAAGAAAGAATATTATTATTATTATCTGATTTTATAACAATAAATATTGCATGGGTGCTCTATTACCTCATCAGGGTTGAGTCCGGGTGGATACCTTATACCGCAGCTTCAGCATTCCTGATACCGCTTGGAGCAGTATATTTATACTGGATATTGATTTTTTCTTTTGCGGGATTATACCAGCACTGGTTTGTAAGGTCAAGGTTTGATGAGTTTGCTTCTGTTATAAAAACTGTTTCATTTGGCTGCTTTATACTGTTCTTTCTTATATTTCTGGATGATGCCATGAGCGATACAAAGGCAATATCAAGGTTCCTGATTTTAATTTACTGGGGATTAATGATAGTTACTGTAGGCTCGGGAAGAATACTGATACGAAGCTTCCAGATGACCATGCTTCAAAAAGGCATAGGGTTAAGGAACGCAATTATTGTAGGTACCGGTAAACGCGGGGGAGAGCTTGAAAGCCTGCTCACAAAATTCCCGCAGTTAGGCTATAAGTTCAGCGGTTATGTTTCTCTGGATAATTCACACGATAAGAGTAAAAATCTTGGTATGACAGGTGACCTGAAAAAAATCATCCAGGAAAAGAAAATATCAGAAGTATTAATAGCGCTTGAAGAGCATGATAAGGAAAAGCTGTTCGATATAATCAGGTCCTGCCAGGAAACTGATGTAAACCTGAAGATAATGCCTGATACATATGAAATTGTAAGCGGGCTGGCAAAAACGAACCAGCTGTATGGTGTTCCGTTCATTGAAGTAATGCCTGAGATAATGCCGTACGGCTCTAAGCTGTTTAAAAGGGTATTGGATGTAACGATCTCAGGGGTATTGTTGATACTGCTGGCGCCATTGCTGCTGATTATAATATTAAGTATTAAACTAAGCAGCAGGGGACCTGTATTTTATCTTCAGCAAAGGGTAGGGCGCGGTTCTAAACTATTCAATATGTATAAATTCAGGTCAATGGTAAAAGATGCAGAAGAATACGGACCCGAATGGGCAGGTGAAAAAGATCCCAGGATAACAGGCATTGGCAGGCTGATACGTAAAGTTTACCTGGATGAAATTCCGCAGCTTATTAATGTGTTAAAGAACGAAATGAGCATTGTGGGTCCCAGGCCTGAAAGGCCGTATTTTGTTGAGATGCTGAGCAGGGAAATTCCGTATTATTACAAAAGGCTGACAGTAAAACCGGGCATAACAGGATGGGCGCAGATAAAACACAAGTATGATTCAAGCCTTGATGACGTAAGGGAAAAGCTTAAGTTTGATTTTTATTATATTGAAAATATGTCTTTAAAGCTTGATTTTAAAATTATGGTTAATACATTTTTAGTTATAATATTTATGAAAGGTCATTAAATTAAATGAGCGTTAAAAATATTCAGATGGTTGATACAAAGAACCAGTATCTTAAAATAAAAAGTGAGATCGATTCAGCGATACATGAAGTCATAGACAGCTCCCAGTTCATCCAGGGACCCGCTGTAAAGAAGTTTGAAAAGAATGCGGAAAAATATCTTGGTGTAAAGCATGCAATAGGATGCGCTTCAGGTACTGATGCGCTGCAGATAGCAATGATGGCAATAGATATAAAGCCGGGTGATGAAATTATAACAACCCCTTTCACTTTTGTAGCCACCACAGAAACAATCGCAATTCTTGGAGCAGTTCCTGTTTATGTTGATATTGAGCCAAATACATTCAATATTGATGTAAATAAAATTGAAGAAAAAATAACACCAAAGACAAAAGCTATAATCCCGGTGCATTTATACGGCCAGCCGTGTGATATGGATAAGATCATGGAAATAGCCGCTAAGCATAATATCAAAGTAATAGAAGATGCAGCACAAGCGCTTGGCGCAAAATACAACGGCAAAATGATATGTACCATTGGTGATATTGGCTGTATAAGCTTTTACCCCAGCAAAAACCTTGGAGCATTTGGCGATGCCGGAATGATTGTTACAAATAATGATGAGCTGGCTGAGAAGATCAGAATGATAATAGCGCATGGCTCTAAAAAGAAATATTACCATGAAGTGCTTGGCGTAAACAGCAGGCTTGATTCACTCCAGGCGGCTATACTTGATGTAAAGCTTAAATATCTTGACGAGTACTGCAAAGCAAGGAACGAAGCTGCGGAAATGTATAATAAAAAGTTCAAAGGGATATTTGATACACCTTATGTTATGCCCGGCGCACATCATATTTACCACCAGTATTCTATCAGGGTAAAGAACAGGGATAAAATGCAGGAATTCCTTAAAGAACACGGAATACCTTCAATGATTTATTATCCCGTTCCGCTGCACCTGCAGGAAGCATACAAGTACGATTATCAATACGGGGATTACCCCGTTTCAGAGGAAATTGCAAAAGATATTATATCTCTGCCTATGCATACAGAGCTTACCGGTGAGCAGATAGATTTTATCGCTTCAAAGGTCATTGAATTCAATTCCAAACAGTAATTCATATATTATATTGAAAAAAGCATTAATCATAATACCAACGTACAACGAAGCTGAGAACATTGTGAACATTATCAATGAGCTTGTTGCCATAAATTATGAAGGCGTTAATATAGAGATACTTGTTGTTGACGATAACTCCACAGATGGTACGGCTGCGCTTGTAAAAGCTCTCAACTATTACAGGGTACATATTATTGAAAGACCCGGCAAGCTTGGTCTTGGTACTGCCTATATACGCGGATTTAAGTTCGCAATTGAGAATAATTATGATTATGTATTTGAAATGGACGCGGATTTTTCCCATGACCCCAAAGCTATTCCCAGGTTCCTGGACAAGCTGAATGATTTTGATGTTGTTGTGGGCTCCCGTTACATAGAAGGCATTGCAGTGGTAAACTGGCCTTTAAGCCGTCTGATGATAAGCATAGGCGCAAGCTATTACACAAGGATGATCACATTCCTGCCAATCAAAGATGTAACCGCAGGCTTTATGGCTTACAGGGTCACTGCGCTGAAACAAATTGATTTTGAGCGCGTAAGATCGAACGGATATTCATTCCAGATAGAAATGAAGTTCAGGATGTGGAAAAAAGGATTTAAGCTGACAGAAATTCCGATCGTATTCATTGACCGCAGGGCAGGAGTATCAAAAATGTCAAGAAAAATTGTATACGAAGCAATGTTCATGGTGTGGAAGCTGAAGATACAATCTATTTTTAATAAATTATAACAGGTAAAAATAGTTGACGGATATTTCTGTAATAATAGTTAATTATAACGTAAAAGAACTTTTAGAACAGTGTATTAATTCTATTTTTTCTTCATCACAATCTCTTAACACAGAAATAATTGTTGTAGATAATAATTCCTTTGATGGCAGCATTCAGCATCTCAAGTCAAAATTCCCAAATGAGCCGCGGCTTAAGCTTATTGAAAGTCCCGTTAACCTGGGTTTTGCAAAAGCAAATAACCTTGGAGCAAAGGAAGCAAAAGGCGAGTACCTTTTGATTTTGAATCCGGATACAATTCTGCAGGAAGATACCCTTGAGAAGTCACTGAAATATTACAAAGAAAACCCGGGCATTGGCGCATTAACATGCAAGCTCATACTGCCTAACGGCCAGCTTGATCTTGCCTGCAGAAGAAGCTTTCCCACCCCCTCAGTCGCTGTATACAGGATACTGGGGCTAAGCAAGCTCTTCCCCAAAAGTAAAACATTTGGCAAGTACAACCTGACCTACCTTGATGAGAACCAAACCTACGAAGTTGACGCAATTGTTGGCGCGTATATGCTTATCAAAAAGGATGTGTATGAAAAGGTTAAAGGGTTTGATGAAGATTACTTTATGTACGGCGAGGATCTTGACCTGTGCTACCGTATAAAACAGGCAGGATTTAAAATAATATATTACCCTGATACATCCATTATTCATTACAAAGGTGAAAGCACAAAGAAGAGCAGTATTTCTTATGTAAATAATTTTTACGGTGCAATGCAGGTTTTTGTTAAAAAGAACCTGAAGACAAGCTTCATGCTGATGAATATACTCATCAAGCTCTCTATATTTTACCGCGCATCAGTATCTTATATATCACGCTTCATTCAGAACAATTACCCGGTGATACTTGACCTGCTTTTAATTATTTTGGGTATGTTCATAGCAATTTACCAGAGGTTCGATTTCTTCCCTGTAAGGGCATACACTGTTGTAATATTTGTTTATACCGCAGTTTGGCTGGTAACGCTTGCCTTAAGCGGTTCATACAGCAAGTCAGAAAGATTCTCGCTGGTTAAGCCGCTAAACGGTATGCTTATTGGATTCTTTGTCAATTCATCATTTACATATTTCTTTAATGAATACGCTTTTTCAAGGGCAGTAGTGTTAAGGACTGTCATTAATGTATATATCCTGATAGCCGCCTGGCGTGTAATTGCAAAGATAATCAAATACTCCAAGAGCAGGGGAATATTCAGGACAGCTAACACGGTGATAATCGGCAGGAACGCTGAAACAGAAAGCTTTATTTCAAAGCTTAAAACACGGGTTGATAGCGAGTACGAGTTTATTGGCTATATATCACCTGATAACCAAACCAAGGAAGGCTATATAGGCAACCTGAATAACTTAAAAGATATAGTAATTGCATCAAAGATACGGAATTTTGTATTTGCCAAGAACGAGCTAAGCAACCAGGTCATCCTTGACCTGATGTGGTCATTAAGGAACTATAATATCAGCTTTAAGATATTAACCGGGGATAGCGATATAATTCTCGGTAAATCTGCCCTTGATAAAATAGATGATATTTATCTAATGCAGATTGAATATAATATCAATAAGAAATTTAATATATTTGTAAAACGGTTATTTGATATTTTCTTCGGAATTTTCAGCTTATTTACAGTTTACCCGCTTGTGCTGATCTTTTCTAACATAAAACAGGTTAACCGGAAAAACGAAAAGTTCTTTAAAAAGCTTAAGCAGATACCG
>JAPUEV010000299.1:6376-7011 GCA_027492415.1 Ignavibacteria bacterium | reverse complement strand
TACAAGTGCCGCTGCTATTACAGCTATAATTATGATATTTCTGGTTGACCAGAAAGTCTGTTTTTTTATCTGTTTTTTACTTATACTTTTTTGCTTTTTACTCATATATAAATTACTGAATTGTAAATTCATCCCTTAAGCTGCCTTCAATATCAATTACTTTTACCTGCGGCGGGGCATTTTCTGAAAATTCCATTATCATAAAATGATAATAAGCTTTATCTGTACCTTTTTCTAGAGGTGCGCCTGAACCGCCTGAAATTACCTGCAGAATTCCCTCATTAATTGACCTCTCATATAGATGCTCATGAGCGCAAAGATACCCGTTCACACTGTTCTTTTTTAACACATTCCAGAATTCATCTCTTGCAACAGGATATTTATCAAGCCCTACCGCTGTATTTTTCGCTTTCCACCTGAATGAATACCCCGGTTCATGACCCAGAACAAACTTATATTTATGATCCCTTGATTTTACAGCGAGGATACTATCAAGCCATGATACCTGACTTGATAAAAGCTTATGTTCTGTTAATGCACTGTCTTTCCTGCTGTAATAATCTGTAGCCAGCAGAACAAACAGTGAATTTTTAAGCTCAACTGTATATGCAAGATGCATTGAGTCTATAGGGGCA
>JAPUEV010000299.1:0-6366 GCA_027492415.1 Ignavibacteria bacterium | reverse complement strand
GCAATATTCTGTATTTTGAAATGTTCTTTAAAATTAGTTATAGCGTCCGGACCTACCGCTTCATGATTTCCTATCAACGGGTAAAATGGGATTCCCTTCAGGTTGCGGTTTAAAATTTCGGAAAAAGTATTTAACTGTTTTATAAATGCTACACTGTTATAAACAAAACCTGCTTTAGTCCATGCGTTTCCGTAAATATCTTCTTCTTTAACTGTATTCTTTACGTTTAAAGAATCATTTTCCTCTTCATCTTCTTTTTCCAAGCCCAGGGTCAGATCACCGGTAAAAAATACAGCATCCGGGTTATACTGATTTATCATTTTTGTCAGCTTTTCAAGGACTTCTTTGTTAATCCCGTCTGTTCCTGCTTCTCCATCACTTCTGCTATCCCCAAGTATCGCTACTTTAAAGTTCTGTGAATAAACGCTTAAACCTGTAAACAGTATTATTATTAATATCTTAATCATTTGCTTAATATTTAATATTTAGAGTTTAACTTTAGATCCTTGATTATGATTTCCTCAGTACCATTTCCAAAACTTCCCGCGAGCGTGAAGTGCTGACTTCAGGCAGATGTTCATCGATCAGGTCAAAAGTCTCCCTTACTAAATTGAACAATTCCTTTAAAGCTGCATATTTTTCAGTGACCAGAATATTGTTATATCGTTTAATGAAATCACGAGGCTGTATTTTCATTTTTTCAATTGTATGTTCAACACCTTTCAGCTTACCCGGGTGGTAGAATTTATTCAGCCCGCATAATACACCAATAATGTTACCAATCATTTCTACAAGTGAATCATAGTAATACAGGATATCTCCCCTGCCAACTGTCATTTTTTCAATAGCCCATTCAGGATGGAATTTCTTAAAATGGCTTACCATCATTACCTGCAGTTCTTTTGAAAAATTATCTTCAGCTTTCTCTACAAGGGGTTTTAGCCAGTCTGAATCCTTTAATAAAAAACTATCTATAAGCCCTGATATCTGCAGGTGTTTCATGAGGTCCATATCCGGCTTTTCAAGCATTTCGTTTATTAATGTTTTAGTCTCACTGTAATGCCCGAATCCAAAATCACACCTCACTCCATCTATGTAATAATAAACAGCACATCCTTCTTTGGGAGAACCGTGGTAAAGATCACCCCCTGAAGCTTTTGCATCACATACAATCCTGTCAAATTCAGTTTGGGTTAGATTATTATTCAGTATTATGATGGTATCAATATCTGAATTATCATCACCATATCCTTTTGCAATTGAGCCTGTTACTGCTGCTGCCTTAATATCAAGGTGGCTGAATAACCCGATATTCTTCTTTGCCTCTGTAATTCTCTGTTTACTTATTTCATTCATATATAAAATGCCCTCTTAAGTTTTAGAGGGCATTTAAAAATAATTATTTTATTGATATGTAATCAAAACCAGTTGAATCAAGTAAATCATGTTAATCAAGGTCAGAACCAGCTAGTTTTCTTTTTCCTGCGGGTACTGCCTACACCAAGCACACCAAGCAATCCGCGTGTAAGCTCGCGGGCAACTGTTCTGCCAACCTGTTTAGCAGTGGTGCTGGTGAGTACTTTTTCAACTGTACTTTTCTCTTCTTTTACAGACTTTGGCTTAGCTTCTTCTTTTTCTTCTGCTTCCTTCTCCTGCTCAGCCTTATGCTCTTCTATCTTTTTGTTAAGAATTTCCAGTGCGCTTTCCCTGTCTATGGCTTCATTATACTTAGCCGCAATTTTTGAACCTGCCATTATTTCATCTATTTCCCCGGGGGTCAAAACATCCATTCTTGAGCGTGGTGCGCAGAGTAAGGTTGCGGCAAGAGGTGTTGGGTTGCCTTTTTCGCTTAGCACCGTTACAGCAGCTTCACCAATTCCCATATTTGTTAACAGGTCATCTATCTTGTAATATTCGCTTAATGGATAATTTTCCGATATCAGCTTAATATCTTTTCTGTCCTTAGCTGTAAAAGCGCGGAGAGCATGCTGTACTTTCATACCAAGCTGGCTTAGCACAATATTGGGTATATCTGTTGGATTCTGAGTGCAGAAAAATATTCCAACTCCTTTTGAGCGTATTAGCTTTATGATACTTTCTATCTGGCTTAGCAGGGCATCACTTGCTTCACTGAATAACAAGTGAGCTTCATCGATAAATATAACAAGCTTCGGCTGGTCCAGGTCACCTTCTTCCGGAAAAGTACTGTAAATTTCTGCAAGCAGGCTTAACAGGAATGTGGAAAACAGCTTTGGCTTGGTCTGCATATCAATCAATCTAATAACTGAAATTACTCCCCTGCCGTTGCTGTCACATCTTACCAGGTCTTCAACCTCAAAAGACCTTTCACCAAAGAATTGGTTAGCTCCCTGCTGCTCAAGCTCAACAATTTTCCTCAGGATAATTCCCAGTGAGCTTGAGGATACTTTTCCGTAAGATGCCTCGAACTCCGCTTTGCCTTCTTCCTGTATGTACTGCAGCAGCCTCTTCATATCTGCAAGATCCAGCAGCGGTAACTTCCTGTCATCGGAATATTTGAATATTACACTTATCAGGCTCGATTGTGTTTCATTCAGCTCAAGCATTCTTGAAAATAATACCGGACCGAATTCCGATGTTGTTGCCCTGAGCCGCGTTCCTTTTTCATTTGAGATAGTCAGGAATTCTATAGGATTGCCTTCAGGTTTCCATTCCAAACCAATTTTTGTCATTCTCTCATCAACTTTGGGATTTGAAGATCCTGCTTTTGCAACGCCGCTCAGGTCACCTTTAATATCCATTACAATAACAGGTACACTCTTTGCCGCAAGTGATTCTGTTATTAATTGCAGGGTTTTTGTTTTCCCTGTACCTGTAGCGCCGGCTATTAAGCCGTGCCTGTTCATAGTTTTCAACGGAAGCTTTATGTGTGTGCCTGTTAAAACTTCCTTATCCAGAATAGCAGCCCCAAGTGTTATTGTTTCACCTTTAAAGGTATATCCATCAGCAATTGATTGAGTAAAATTGGTTTTTCTTTCAGTATCAGACATTATAATATATTTTTATTTCAGCAAAGATAGTAAGTTACAAATCATAATTAAAGCAAAATAAAAAAGCCATTCTATTGAATGGCTTTTTTTAAAATATTCTTTATACTTTCAGCTATTATTCAAGTGTGAATTGTTTTGTTATCGGGGTTGAATTATCTGAGTTTAATTTTACTGTGACTGAATATTTACCGGGCTCAAGAGCGCCGTTAATACTCATATTACCAATTACACTGCCGCCTGCTGATTCAACATCTGCATGTCCTAATTCTTTTCCGTCATGTTTCCATTCAAATGTAACTTTTGTTCCGCTCGGCGCGTTTTTTAATACTGCTGAGCAGTACAATGTTGCAGTTGAAACCGGAAATGCAGATACATCAGAAGAACAGCCGTCTCCGGATTTTTCAGAGCAAAGCTTAACATCTGAAAGATTAGCGGTAGATACATTACAAGCCGGGAACATATAACAAACTGCCCCAAATAAAACAACTACAGCTAAAGCCTTTAAATTGATTTTTTTCATATTAATAAATTAGTTTATAATTCACAGCAATTGCATTAATTAAACTCTGGCAAAAATAACGATTTACCTACAGAGTGTCAAGTAATTCGGCAATATGACCCGGTACTTTAACTTTTTCAAATATCTTCTCTATATTCCCTTTTTCATCAATAATGAAGGTTGTTCTAACAACACCCATATACTTCCTGCCGTACATGCTTTTTTCCTGCCACACTCCGTAATCTTCAAGCATCTTTTTTGATTCATCGCTAAGCAGCGTGAAAGGCAGCTCATACTTATCCTTGAATTTCATATGGCTTTTTGTATCATCAGGTGAGACACCAATGACAACAGTATTTTTCTTTTCAAATTTTTTTATGCTGTCCCTGAAATCACAGGCTTCCTGGGTGCAGCCGCTTGTCATATCTTTGGGATAAAAGTAGAGCACTACTTTTTTGCCTTTAAGATCCTTAAGTGATATTTTCTCACCGCTATCAGCAACCAGACTGAAAGCCGGTGCTTTATCTCCAGCTTTTAACATAATTTCTTGTTTAAAAGAAGAAGGGGCTTTTAGCCCCTTCTTCATAATTTAATAATATTCTTTATAATCCTGCTGCCGCGTTCTTTAACGCATCAAAGTTAACCTGTACACCGGGGTTCTCTGTAACTTCAACATACTTTATCACACCGTCTTTATCTATCAAATAGACAGCTCTCTGTGCGGTTTCTTTCTGCCCATGGGCAAATTCAGCCTGTACAACATCATACTGCCTTATTACTACTTTATTGAAATCACTTAAGAGCGGGATCTTAATTCCGTTCTTTTCTGCAAATGCCTTCTGAACAAATGTACCGTCAACACTGATTCCCAATACCTCTGCATTCATATCTTTGTATGAATTAAAGCTGTCGCTCATTGTGCAGATCTCAGTTGTACAAACACCTGTGAACGCCTGCGGGAAAAATAACAGAACAACATTCTTTCCTTTAAAATCGCTTAATGAAACCTGCGCAAGATCAGCAGATGGTGTAAATGATGGTAATGTGAATTCCGGTGCTTTATCTCCGATTTTTAATGCCATTTTATTTCCTCTTATCCTTAACGAAGTGAAGAATTTTAATCTCTAAACTTCGGATTTATTATTTAAATTTATATTTTTCTCGTTACAAAATCCTGAAAACTGAAACTTCTAACCTTAAACCTTATATATTGATTGCTTCACCGTATGCATCACCTGCAGCTTCCATTGTAGCCTCAGCAAGTGTAGGGTGTGCGTGTACAGTTCTTACAAATGATTCAAATGTTGCTTCCATTGCCTTGCCAAGTGTAACTTCGGCAATAAGCTCGCTTGCTTCATTTCCGCAGATATGCGCTCCGAGCAGTTCTCCGTATTTTGCATCAAATATCAGTTTAACAAGTCCTGCTGTTTCGCCAACTGCCCTTGCTTTACCGCTTGCTGAAAACGGAAATTTCCCGACTTTAACTTCGTAGCCCAGCTCTTTTGCTTTCTTTTCCGTCATACCAACTGATGCAACCTGCGGCTGGCAGAATGTTACTGCCGGTATGCAGTTATAATCAACATCAGGTACATCGTGACCGGCAATTTTTTCAACACAGTTAATACCTTCTGTTGCAGCAACGTGCGCAAGCCATGGCGGACCGTTTACATCGCCGATCGCGTAAACACCATCAACATTGGTTTTATAATTGCTGTCAACTTTTATGAATCCTTTTTCAACATTCACGCCTAGCTCTTCAAGGCCAAATCCAGTAACATTACCTGCAAAACCAACTGCAACCAATGCGATATCACTTTCAATTTCAGCATTATTCTTACCGCTTACTTTTGTAATAACTTTTTCGGTCTTGCTGTTAGGAGCAGTCTTTTCAACGGTGATACCTTCAACTTTGGTACCGGTCATAATATTGATACCCAGCTTCCTGTACTCTCTGCCAACTACATCACTTAATTCCTTATCTTCCATCGGCAGCGGTTGGTCAAGCATTTCAACTACGGTAACTTTTGCGCCAAATGCATTCCAGAAATAAGCAAACTCCATACCAATGGCTCCGGCACCTATAATAGTAACACTCTCGGGTAATTTATCCAGTACAATACCTTCCATAAATGAAAGTACCCGTTTGCCGTCTACATCCATTCCCGGGAATGATCTTGCTTTTGAGCCGGTTGCTATGATAGTATGTTTTGCAACAAGCTCTTCAGTTACTTTACCGCCGTTTTGTACTTCTATTAATGTACCGCCATTATGCTTTTTTAAAATACCGTAACCTGCAATATTTGTTATCTTATTCTTTTTCATAAGATACTGAACGCCCTTCTCTGATTTATCAGCTACATCTCTTGAGCGTTTTACAACTGCGGCAAAGTCGAATTCAACTCCGCTGACAGTAATACCAAATTCCTTGCTTTTTTTCATCATATGCATCACTTCAGCAGCTTTTAACAGAGATTTAGAAGGAATACAGCCCCAGTTCAGGCAAATTCCCCCGAGCCTTGCAGTTTCAACCAAAGCTGTTTTTAAACCAAGCTGGGCTGCGCGTATCGCTGCTGAATACCCGCCTACACCACCGCCAAGAACTACTACATCAAATTCACTTTTAGCCATTTTATTATCCTGTTTTTCCCAAAAAAGGGAAAATTAATATAATTATTAATAATTTTCTGATTGAATGTACAAAAATACATAATTTAAGGGACTTACTCAATTGGGTTAATTTTACCTGATTTTTATCTTTCAATAATTACTAAAAAAATAGCCCCCCCGTTTTCCTTTTATCTGCACTATCTAACAAGGCATTAAATTCAGGATTACCGG
>JAPUEV010000298.1 GCA_027492415.1 Ignavibacteria bacterium | reverse complement strand
TCAACATTAAATATTTCTTTCAGGTCAACTTTAAATGGCTCAAGTCCCCCGCCGCTGTTTAAGAATTCAACAACTTCCGTCAGCGAACCCAGCGGGTAAACATTGATCCCTTCTACCATTGCAGCCTCGCGTGCATTTTCCTCAGGGACGATCATTCCTTTTAAACCCTGTTTCCGTGCTTCAATGGCAATAGGCAGTATACCTTTAACGGGTCTAAGCTTGCCATCCAAAGATAGCTCACCGGCAAAAAGATGATCTGCAAGCATATCAGGCTTAACCTGCTCGGACTCGCATAAAATGCCGATGGCAATAGGAAGATCGAAGCCGCTGCCTTCCTTCCTTACATCAGCCGGGGCAAGGTTTACGGTGATTTTCTGAACCGGGAAATAAAGAAATGAATTTTTTATTGCAGCGCTTACACGTTCGGCTGATTCTTTTACAGCGCTATCGGGCAGACCCACAATAATTACTTTGGGCAGGGATTTTTCAACATGTGTTTCAATAGTAACCCTGTAAGCGTTTACACCAACTGTTGTTGAGCCAATTACAGATGATATCATACTTGATTATTTAGATGGATAAATAAATAGCCAATAAAGGCATAGGTAAATTACTAGAACAGCTTTTGAAGCCTTATCTCTTTAATATCTTTTTCGTTCAGCTTTGCCTCAAGCAGTACAGTGTTATCGAACACATTAGTTTCAACCTTATCAAGCAGCTTAAGCGCTGCCGGCGGTTTTTTACCGCTTAATGTAGAAGATAATTTCGCAAGCGCAATTACTGCTTCCATTCGGTTCTTTAGCTCTGTTGCAGAATTTTTATCTTCGCATTGGTTCTGCATTACTATATCTATATCATCGGTCATTTTCACCGAAAATGATACAGAATTGATCTTCTTGTATATGGAATAAAGCTCGCTGGTTTCATCTGTTTGTGTTGAGTCACCGATTGCAAGAGAATCATTTTCTTCACTGCCGCCCGGCATAACCTGTTTTTTCTTTTTACTCATATCTGAAAAATTCTCAAATATTCCACGTATAAATAACTTTTGATTTGATATCATCCACAGGTTTTCTTTGTGTTTTATCATTTCAATTTCTTTAAGCAGGTTAACATTGGTAAGAAGTCCGGATGTTGAAGTATCTGTTACAGTAAAGGTGTTTTCAATCTGCTTAAGATAGTTGCTTGCGACAAGGGTAAAGTCATCTTTAAAATAAAAGTTAAGGTTAGCGTCAACCTGTTTATAAACAGTAGTGCCGTTTGGATAATCGATCTTCGTGTAAAGAGTATCAGCTGAGACATAATCACTGACACGTTTACGGTCAAAAGTCCCTTTAACAACAATTGCGTTATCGCCTATCCATGAATTTGAGAAATACATCTCATCAATCCCGTTTGATATGCTCACGCCGGCAGCCTGCTTTATCAGTGCAAGGAAGCCGCCAAAGTTACGCTCTGCACTGAAAACAGAATCCGAAAGGAACTGTTCCCAGAACTTTGTATCACGCATTTTTTTGAAGTTGAAGTACATTACGAACTGCGGATCAGATTGCAGGAGAGCAAGGTTCTGTTTTACTGTCAATGGAAGCGGGTCAGGATCAAGCTTCTTTCCGCAATTAACAATTAAAAATGAGCATATTACAATTATCAAAATGTACGAAACGCTTCGTAATAATTGCTTTTTATTGTTCATTGCTGATTGTTAATTGCTAATTGGATTAATAGTCTTTTTTAGCGAAATAATAAATTGAATATGCCATTAATACAAAACAGAATAATACAGAGCTGATTGGTGAAAGCCACGAAACTGTGAACATGCTTGTTTCAGTATTTACTGTGCTTTTCCACATATTTATCGTTTCACCGTTGATCAAAGCTGTAGTGATATCCCTGAACTCGCCCGGCTTAGGCAGCAGGTAATAGAGAAAATCAAATACGAATTTTACTGTTTCATTGGTAACCAGGCTGAATATTACAGCCTCTCTCACCGATAAAAGGGGACATAGCACAAAGATCAGGAAGAAATTGACAAGTATTGCGACTACAGTACTTTGTGTGGTCAGCCCAACAACAACAACAATGCTGTACATCACCGCAAAAGCTATAGTAAACCATACTATTGAAAGCAGGAAAGTCGGATCCCAATAACCTGATTTGAGCGAGAGTATAAGCCATATAGAACCCATCAGGAATACCATACTTAAGAATACGAAGAGTACTGCACCTAAGTATTTTGAGATAAGTATCATTGGTCTTGAAATAGGCTTGGAGATCAATAGATCAATAGTACCTTTTTCAAGCATAGAAGGGATAAACGAAGCGGTGGAAATGAGCGAAAAGAAGATTATCAGGTTCCATGAAATTGTTAGAAAGCCTGTTTCAACCTGGTGAACCAGCATTTTGCTGTCAGTTAAGCTCATAACGCCTTCAACTGAATCCATGTTCACAAGGAAAATCATAATAAGTATAACAATGGCATAGAATATATAATAACCTATAAAAATCTTCTTTGCCAGTGCTTCACGAAAAGTATTTTTTATTATTGTCAGCATTATATATCCTTAATTCGTATTATCTTTTTTAATTACGTTAATGAAGAGCTCTTCAAGGGTGCTTGTTTTCTGGTTTACGGTCTGGATCTTCACTCCGCCTGAGCGCAGTGTATCAATTATGCCGTTCAGCTTATCAATGCCGGCTTCTGTATTAATTTCCTTTTCTCCAATACCGGCGCTGCTGTCAATTGCAAGGACCTTCTGCTTGATATCCATAGAAAGAGCATCTACAGTATGAATTGCAAAAATATTTTCAGCTCTTGTGAGGTCATCAACATTACCCTCTTTTATCAGGTCGCCTTTATTTAAAATCGCAACGCGGTCACATATCATTTCAACTTCTGAAAGAAGATGTGAATTCAGGAAAATTGTTTTGCCGCGCGCTTTTATCTGCGCAAGTATATCACGTATCTCTTTTCTGCCGATAGGATCCACTCCATCGGTAGGCTCATCAAGGAAAATAAGATCAGGATCGCTTAACATTGACTGCGCAAGGCCAAGCTTCTGCATCATACCCTTTGAGTATTTCTTTATCTTGGTTTTGCGCCACTGTGTTAAGTTCATCATGCCAAGCATTTCATCAATGCGCTTATTCATATCTGCCCCTGTGCTCATACCGGAAAGCTGCCCGTAGTAGCTTAAGACCTGTTCACCTGTTAAATAGCTTGGGAACTTATGGTTTTCCGGCAGGTAACCTACCTTTGTTTTGGCTTTATAGTTGGTCACATCTGTGCCAAAAAGCTTTGCACTTCCGCTTGTAGGGAAGGTTATTGCAAGCAGTATCTTTATGAGTGTGGTCTTACCGGCCCCGTTAGGACCAAGCAGCCCGAAGATCTCGCCCTGCTCAACATTAAATGTGAACTCATTCAAAGCGTTTACCTTCTGCTTCGAAAACTTGGCAGTGTACTCTTTGGATAAATTCTGGGTTTCTATTACGTGCATATATTATTTTCGGTTTTATGTCATGCTGAACTTGTTTCAGCATCTGCTTCTGTATTATTTTTAGATCCCGAAACAAGTTTGGGATGACAATTTAATTCTATTTTTTTGTAAATTCCTTAAGCAAAAATTCAAATTCAGTTCTTGTAACAACAGCGGGTTTTTCTTTTGATTCCCTTATTGCTTCATTGCGTTCAGTACGTTTATCCTTTACTTCACCCCAGAAGCTTTCTGATGTAAGTATCCTGGAGCCGCACTCCTTGGCAAAGGAAGAGACTTCCCTGTCACTTGAGACTACTTTTATCAGCTTTGGGTTTCTTGATTTTTCAATCAGGTGTTTTATCAGCCCGTCAGCATTTCCGTAATCGGGTCCGACCCCGGTTTTTGAGAACTTTACACTGATATTACCGTCATGCTTATTCTGCCCGAACCCGTCAAAAACAATAATACATTTTGTACTTCTGCCAAAATAATGGCTCTTAAGCTTGGCTATCATAGTATCCACGCAGATTTCCTGTGACTGAGCCAGCAGAAGCCTCAGCTCAGTAACCTTATGCATCAGGTTATACGCGTCTATTATTATGTTTTCCATTTAAAGCACACAATTTCTATGTTTAACTATTTCGTTCTTTCGCTAATTCTTTATTATGGTCTGTTCCTGTACATAAGCCTTGGGAACGGGATAGATTCCCTTACATGATCAAGCTTGCAAAGCCAGCATACAACGCGCTCGATACCCATTCCGAATCCGCTGTGAGGAACGCTGCCAAATCTGCGGAGATCCAGATACCACTGAAACGCATCCATAGGCAGATTATGTTCCTTGATCCTGGATGTTAACAGCTCCAGGTCATCTTCACGCTCGCTGCCGCCTACTATCTCGCCGTATCCTTCGGGTGCAAGTACATCAACACCTCTTACAACTTTCGGGTTCTCGGGGTCGCGTTTCATATAGAATGCCTTAGCTTCTGATGGCCAGTTATAAACCATAACCGGGCGGTCGTAATCTTCTACAACTGCCTCTTCATGCGGTGCACCGAAATCTTCACCCCAGGGGAATGGCCTAATTTCTTCTTCACCGCCATCAGCTTTTTTGCGGATAAGAGGAACATTCTTATTGTTTATAATTTCAACAGCAGCATCATATGTAATTCTCGGGAACGGTTTTTTAACCAGTTCAAGCTTTGAAATGTCACGCTCTAATATTGCAAGCTCTTTTTTCCTGTTAGCCAGAACGCGCTCAACTATATATACAATAAAATCCTCAATTAGATCCATATCATCGTAGATATCATAAAAAGCCATTTCCGGCTCTATCATCCAGAATTCTGTTAAGTGCCTGCGTGTTTTTGATTTTTCCGCACGGAATGTCGGTCCGAAATCATACACTTTGCCCAGCGCCATTGCACCTGCTTCAGCGTAAAGCTGGCCTGTCTGTGCAAGGTATACTTTCCCAAGATCAAAATAATCGGAGGAAAAAAGTGTTGTAGTACCTTCGGCGGCGTTTGGCGTAAATATTGGTGAATCAAAAAGTGTAAAGCCGTTATCGTACATATAGTCACGGCACGCTTTGATAATTTCTTCGCGCACTTTTAATATAGCAGCCTGTCTTTGTGAGCGTACCCACAGATGCCTGTGATCTGCAAGGAACTCTATCCCGTGATCTTTTGGTGTAATTGGATATGGCTCAGCTACCTGGATAATTTCAATATCCTTTACATGCAGCTCATATTCATCTTTTTTTGGATGTTTGGCAACATTACCTGTTACTATTAAAGATGATTCCTGGGTAAGCTTTTTGAAATCTTCCCATACTTTTTCTGTAACTTCTTTTTGAGATACAACACCCTGTATGATACCGGAACCATCCCTGAACTGGGGGAACATCAATTTTCCTGAGGTACGGATATTGTAAAGCCATCCGCGGATAATTACTTCCTGGCCCACATAATCAGCGATTTTATCAATATAATAGCGTTTTTTCATGAGTTTTTCCTTAATAAATATCGGTTTTTCAGTTGATAATGCGGAAATTACCGAAAATTTGAGAGTGTTACAATGAATAAATAGTGAAGTGGCGGAATGGCGAAATAGTGAAATTATCAGGAATTTTCAAACTATTTCATTTATTATAATGAAAAGATAAAGTATTTTAGTTATAGAGTATTTTTGAAGTTTTTACCTTAAACAAAAAAATAATTATGAAAAATTTACTTTTAATAACATCATCAGTACTTTTTTTAATCCTTATATCATCATGCACAACTGTTTACATACCCACAGAAATAAATGCACCGGCATTCAATGAACCAAACCAGTTCAAAGGCGGAATATCCATTGGCAGCAGCGGAACATCTTTAAATATGGGTTACTCATTCTACAGGAATTTTGGTGTAATAACTGATTTTTCTTATCTCGATAGAAGAGGAAGTGAACCAAGGTTCCAAAGGCAATGGGGTGTTGGACTTGGTTATTATACAAGAGCAGCAAAAAGGGATTCCATATTTTATGAAGTATTCGGGGGGTTCTCTTCAGCCACAACTAACTCATCCTATGCTGATCAGACTTTTACTAACGGACCCGGATACGAAAATGCAGATTATTACAGGATATTTTTACAAAATGATTTTTCATACCAGCAGGAATTCATAGATTTTATAGTATCATTAAAATTCAGTTACTTCAATTTTACCAGATACGAATCACATGAATTCACTAACCCTGAAAAACCAAGTGCATTTGGAGTGGAACCTGCTTTTAAAATAAGAATGGGCGGGGAATTCCTGAAGATAAAATTACAGTTGGGATATAATCTGATAGCAAATTTAAAAGGTCCAGCTTTTAATTATGACAGAGGCTTTATGCTGATAGGGCTTGAGTGCAGTTTTTAAAATTCCTGAATGAAAAAAAACATATATTATAAAGATAAAAATATTGAACCGATAGAAATTATTGAATTATACACTTCAGTCGGTTGGGGTAAAAAAGTAGATTATGAAGAAAATTCAATAAGATTGATGATTATTAATACTTCAGCCATAATTTATTCAAGGGATGAACACGGATTGTTAATTGGTTTGGCAAGAGTATTCAGCGATTTTATAATTACTACGTATATTGCAGAAATTGTTGTAAGGCCTGATTATCAAAACCAAGGGGTTGGAAGATTACTTATGGAAAAAGTTAATACAGAATTTAAGAATACTTCAATATTTTTCGATTCATTACCTAACACTGAAGGGTTTTCAGAAAAATGCGGATTTAGAAAACAAAAGAATATGTCAGTATATAGCAAAAGGCCGACTTAACTTTTTTGCCTTTTTACTTCTGCCTTCTATTTTTTCACGGGTCTTCTTACAACATACTCACCGGTTATCTTATATTTACCGTAAATAACATTGTTACGGATATTTTCTCCGTTATCTTTTTGCCTGGTACCTGCCCACCATGCGGTCACATAAGTATCAGTTTTTGATTTAACCAAACCCTCATAAATTATAACGTGGCCCTTCCATACTATCAGATCTCCTTTTTGCGCTGAAGAAATATCTTTCACTCCGACAATTGGAAGAATATCAGTGAACTTATCCTTATCAAC
>JAPUEV010000297.1 GCA_027492415.1 Ignavibacteria bacterium | reverse complement strand
TCTTTTTCAGGTTCACAACAAGAATAGGGATCTGTGAAAGCCTTACAATTCCTTCAGAAACATCCTCTGAAAAAAATCTTCTCAATCCCTTTTTACCATGGGTTCCGATAGCAATAAGATCAGCCTTAACCTCCCTGCTGTAATTTAATATGCCTTCTTCTTTCATATAATCATTATAAAGGGCGGTTATGAACTTACCCCCGTACTTTTTTGCAAACTCATTCATTTTAATTCTATCGTCAATTGTCCGGGAAAACTGGTCCATTGTGTTTACCTTTAAAAGATGAATTTTTGAACTGAATAATTTTGCAAGCTGTTTAATATACGGAAATATTGTGTATGCTTCTGAAGAAAAGTCTGATGCAAATACGATATTTTTAAATCCGGAGCCCGCAGGTTTAACGGGAATAACCAGTACTGGTCTTTTGGAAAACCTGACAACCCGTTCAGCGGTGCTGCCAAGGATTATTTCCTTCAGGTTACCTGAGCCATGAGAGCCCATAATGATGATATCAGCTTTAATATTATCAGCATACTCTGTAACGGCATTATGAACGTTGGAAGTAATATCGCATGCTGTTTTTATTTTAAGTCCTTTTAAAGAAATACGTTTTTTGAGGTTCTCAAGTTTTTTTAAAGCTGTCTTTTTCAGATTTTCATTGATACCTTCTATCATGATTGCAGCCGGAGGCGCAATTACAAGAGGATCAGTGGAATAATAATAATTTGATACTTCAGCAGCATTGAATATATGCAGCTCTGCGCCGGTTTTGCGGGCAAAAACAGCAGCTGCATCAAGTCCGTAGTATGATGGTTCTGAAAAATCTGTTGGGACAAGTATTTTTTTCATTGTGGTATATTAAATATTAAAGTTTTTCAGTCAAACAGCATCATTGAAACCGGATAGCTCTTTTTCAGCTTCTGATTCCATTTTTTTCAGCCTGGTATAGTAATCAGGAATTTCTTTAAGGTGTGCCAAAGCAATTTTCGCAGTAATAGTGAGGTCATCATTTGTTACATTCGTTACAGGGTCAATGACACCATGCTCAAGCTCAACTTCCAGTCCCATTCTGAACTGTTCAATATCAACTCTCTTCCAGTCAATTCCCAGGGAATCACCTGCCCACCTGGCTTCTTCAATTGTGAACTTTCTCTTTTCATCCATTTTAGTATCTATTTAGTTAATCAAAAATAGCAAACAAATTTCAATAACGGTACTTAAAAACATTTCTCATTATATAAAACAATAATTTAAGTCATTGAGTTCATAATTTTCTGAATAAGGCATAAAAAAACTGCCTTTTAAAAAAAGGCAGCTTCAATTGTGAGAAGGAAAATGAAAAAAAAAATTTATGATCCTGCAAATTCCTTTGAAGTAAGCATTGCAGTGGTTTTCAGCAGCGGAAGGTTCAGGATCTTAATATTCCCGCTTGAGAAAGTTATAAGACCCCTATGCGTAAATTCAGTGATTATCTTTTTCATGTAGCTTTTGGAAGTACATGTATAGCTTGCAAGCTCATCTATGGATAGATGTATATTAATATCCTTTGTTTTATTTATACCGTATTTTTCAACCAGTACCAGCAGAGTATCAGCAAAACGTTCATCAGACATTTTTTCGCTTATTCTGACAATGTGATCTTCCATAGAATCTATCCTTGAGCAAAGGCTTTTCATAACAAGCAGTTTATATGTATTGTTTGAATTGATCAGTTCCATAAAGTCATGGGCAGAAATAAAGCTGGCCCTTGTTTCAGTTATTGCAGCAGCTGAATTTGTATATGGGTGTGTATTAACAACAGAGTGAAGCCCAAGTATTTCTCCGGCTGTAGCCAGGTGCAGAATTCTTTCCTGTTCAGTATGCTCTTCTTTATAGATCTTTACGCTGCCTGATTCAATACAATACAGCCCAGCAGCAAGATCGTTTTCCTTGAATAACACGTCATTTTTATGAAAAATGAACTGTGTTAATTCACCATAATTTTTGATTATTTCCTCTAAACCCGTATTTGCAGCCATTTGTTATAATATTCAAATTCATAACAAAATTAGCTCCTTTTCAAGGCATTTAAAATGATTTGAGTCATAAAAAAATATGATAAATGTAGCCGGAAAGTATGATATATGGGTAAAATCTTGCAAAAAAATAAATAATTAAGGTTGTTATTCTTTATAAGAAAATCAGTTCAGATCAATCGTAAATATGTGCGGTTTTAATTAATCCCTGGTGATTAACTATTTTAATTTTCTTGCCAAGCAGCTCTATGAGCTTTTCAGTTTTAAAATCAGAAAGTATCCTGATAGTAGTTTCTGTTGCAGTACCAACAATATTTGCAATATCTTCACGGGATATCGCAGCGTTAATGGAACCTTCTTTGTCAGTGCCGTAAAATTCAAGCAGCATTAATAAAGCTTCTGCCATTCTTTCTCTTACAGGTTTCTGGGCAAGTCCTGTTAATCTTGCTTCAGCTTCCTTAAGATCATGGGAAAGCAGCTGCATCATCTTAGTAGAAAGATCTGAATTTGTATGAAGAAAATCAAAAAAAGTTCTTTTGGGAATAAAGCAAACAGTGGCATCTTCCATAACAGCAGCAGTACCTGAATATGCTTCACCGCTGATAAGTGACCTGTAGCCGAGTACATCGCCTTCTTTGGCAAGCCTTAGAATCTGCTCTTTGCCTTCTTCACCTGTTTGATATATTTTTATTTTACCTTTGTTGACACAAAAAACACCGGCAGGTTTATTTCCTTCGTTGAAAATTATTTGTCCTTTTTTATAAATGCTGCAGTTCTTTTCGGAATCCATTTCATTAACCTGGGCATTTGTAAGAGAGCAGAAAACATTACCTAGCCTTGAGCGGCATTCGTCACAAGTTGGATGTTCAAATTGGGGTTTCATATTTTTTAAATTACAACTTTTATACAGCAAAACTGTATATTTCTGAGTAATTAATTCACTCAATAATATATTATAAAAACAAAAAAATAAAGCCAAAAAAGATACAAATCATATAATTTTAAAACATTAATCATATGTTTTTTTGTCATTTAAAAATATGATATGTAGAGTTCAAGGTTTTTTTGGGTGTATTGTAGCTTTATATTGAATTTTTGCTCATACCAGTACCTGATAATATTTGCTTTTCCCTCAGAAATGAGTATACTAAGTGCAATAATATCGCTTTCATCCGCATTTTGCGGAATATTATCTTTGATATCATTTTCATAGCCTGCATTTTTAACAATATCATTATAAATTTCAAGGAACCTGTTGGCATTTGGATAATTCACAGTACAAATGTATCCCAAGCCTTTGTTCAGCAATACCCGGTCAAAGATACCCGGATCATTTTTCAGATAGACATCAGTTCCTGCAGCATCAAGTGAATTATTGAAAACATACCCTGCAGTGCTGTCAGGATCTGATATATCTATACCGCAAATAGTTTGTGAATTACAAACTGCAAATGTTGTATAAATAAATATTATTACTGTAATTACCCTGATCATATTAGTTTATTACTTCACATCTCTTATTATTCTGTTAACCTTGTATATCTTAACAAATTCATTCTCATGATGGTTCGTTGGCGGGTACTTAGTATTTATGCTGTAAAGCGTAATAAGCTTATTTCTTCTATCCCAGCTTATAAGCTTGGCATTGGCTTCCAGGGTATCGGGCATAGACTTGAATACAGCAACAACTGCGGTATTATCCTTAATCTTTTCTGTATGCTCACTGCATACAAGCTTATCACCGGGATTGATATACGGGCGCATTGAATCACCCTTTGCTATCAGCATAAACGGGTTTACAAGCACTGCAGCATCAGCAAGATCAATGATCCTTTCAGCATTATCATACCAGTTAGCAGCCGGTGAGCCGCAATCAGCATAACCAAGAACGGGTATACGCCTGAATTTCAATGGTTTACTTTCAAGCTCTGCTTTATTTTTCGGGTCAAACCCAAAAAGCATATCCATGGATATTCCGTGGATATTCTTTATCTTATCCAGCTGTTCAATTGTCCAGTCGCTTAAGCCCCGCTTAATTTTGCTTAATGACCCGGCATTTTCATCCAGGCTTTTAGCCAGCCCGTAAATGGTTGTTATACCATTTGCTGCAAGCATAGGGAACAATCTTGAATTGATCTTCTTTGTGAGAGCACGGTTTTTAACGTATTTTTTTGTCATATTATATTTATAATTAACATTAATTTATGAAAATTTATTTGCCGATACCATATATTGCTCTTGACATATATGCATTTTGCATATATATTTGTAACGTATTTGAAAAGGTACTCAAATATAACAATAAAAATCCTTAAGTAATTTCTAAAAATTGCTTACCCAATTTCGGCAGCTAATAATTCAATTTCAACAAAGATGTACAGCCTTAACAATAAATTTGAACTCGTAAGGAACGAGGGCAGGAAAAACGAAGTGATTTTATGCACTTCAGGCGATAATATAAAGCTAATTGATCTTAAAAATGAGCTTATAAAGCTTCATAACAGGAACAAATATATTGTCAGACCCCAGTTAATTAAATTAAAAAATTTTCTATAACATAATTCACCTTAACAACATGCCAAAAAAAGAAAACAAACCCGGATTTACCGATGAGCTTATTTCAAAAATATTTCAGTTTGCAGCACACTTTGTAAGCAACGAAAGGATTGAAAAGATACTCGGTCTCGAATCCGGCAGCATTGAAAAGCAAGCAAAAAAAGCAGATAGCTTTGCCCGGGAGCTTGAGTTTGCACCGCTAAAAATGGATCTTGAAGTTGAAGCCGCAATATATAAAAGGTCGGTGGGATACTTTACAACGGAAGAGCATAAAGTTTATACAGCGGTCTATAAAGATGATTCAGAAGAACCTGTGATGAAGCTGAAGGAGATAAAATATGTAAAAAAATTTGTGCCGCCGGATGCATCATCAGCGCTTATATGGCTGTATAACAGACGCGGCGAGAGGTGGATGAGAAATCCGAATAATTCCCCGGGGCTTTCAGTGGAGCAATACCTGGAAGAAAAGGAAAAAGCGGCAGAACAGGCAAGACAGAATATGTAATACCTTAATTATCATAAATGGAAAGCAAAAAAGATAAATTAACAGTAAGATGGTTTGAAATAAACAGGAAAGCACTTAAAAATAAAGTACAGATAAAATTAAATAATGATCTTAACAGCTTAAAATACAGGAATTACATAATAGCCGCCGGCAGGCGTTCTTTTAAAACGGAGAGATTTGCGAAAAGGTTTTTGATACATGAATTGCTGAAAGAAAAGAATCACAAAAAAATGTATTACGCAGGCGCACCAACCAGGCAGCAGGCAAAAGAAATATTCTGGGAGGACCTTAAGAAGCTTACTCCGCCGGGTTATATAAAAAGCATCAGTGAAAGTACTTTAAAAATAATCATAAATGGCGGTGCAACTCTCAGAGTAATAGGGTTAAAAGAATTTAAAAGGATACAGGGACAGCTTATGAACGGCATTGTTATTACAGAATACCAGGATTGTGACCCGGGTGTATATAATGAATCAATAGAACCGATGATAAACGATACCAGGGGATGGTGTATCAAAGAAGGCAGACCATTTGGCAAGAATCACTTTTTTGATGATTTTCTAAAAGGTAAACAGGGGCAAAAAGGATGGCAATCCTACCACTGGACAAGCGAGGAGATACTTACACAGGAACAGATAGAAGAAGCGAAGGCTAACCTTGCAAAACCTGATTATGAAAGAGAATACAAGGCATCTTTTGAAACCGCGAACCAACGACCATATTACGGGTATACAGAGCAGAATAACAAACGAACTACAATACTTCCCGGGCTTCCTTTTATTGTAGCATGTGATTTTAATGCAGGAGAAAAGCCAATGAGCTGGGTAGTTGGGCAAAGGCATAAACAGGGCAGCAGAGAAATTACTTACTGGCACAGGGCGCTTTCATTCCAGTATACAAATACCATTACAATGTGCTCATTACTGGATGAAGATTACTTCAGAACGCTTGCAGGCGGCTATCCTCGGAAGATAATTTTTTATGGTGATTACTCAGGAAAAAAACATACATCAAACTCCAGCTACAGTGACTGGGAAATTATCGAAAAATACTTCAGCAATAAAACTGATATAGAATTCAGAAGAAAACCCTGCATAAGCATAAGGGATTCCATTGGAGCTACAAACGGCCAGCTTTGCAATGCAAACGGTGAGATGAGGCAGTATGTGGATCCCGAAAACTGTAAAGAGCTTATTAAGGACTGGGAATACTGCTCATGGAAAGATAACGGGAGAGAGCTTGATGACAGGGACCCGTTCAGGACACACTTATGCAGGGCGGTGGATTATTACAACGAATACGAATTCCCGATAAGGGGCAAGCCGGTAACAGGCTCAATACGCACTATTTAATAATTAAATTAAAACACTTATGCTTTTAACCGGAAATATTTACGAAGAGCTGAATAAAGCATTCAGCAGCACTTTAAAGAAAAGTGAAACCAACAGGCTGAATATACATGAAGAACTTGCCGCATTTTATAATAATGATTACGAAGCAATTTGCGGGTATTTAAAGGAGGCTACATTAAACAATCCATTTTCTGCTGAAACACTTAAAGACCTCAGGTTCAGGCACGTTAATGTTATAAAGAAGATAATAAACAGGATCACAAGCGGAATATTTACAAAGGACCCTGTAATAAAATTTGAAACTGCAGCAGAAAATGATAATTTAATTCTTACGAAAATTTTAAATGATAGCAGTCTCATAAAGAAGGTAAAAGAAGCATTCCAGAAGGCAGTTTATTTCAATACAGTAGAAGCCTGTGTTATCTGGGATAGCAGTAAAAGAAAGCTAAGGATAGATATTATAACCCCGAACAACTATGCAGTTGAATGCGGTAACGATTACCTGGAAAAAACCAAAATTGCTGTACGTAAGGCAGATAAGGAGGGCGAAATATACTGGTCTTACTGGAGCGAAGATGAGCATTATATCATAAAGGAAGATAAGAAGATCCCTGCGGAAAATAACCCGGAAATGATAAATCCTTATAATGGTAATTCCGGCAAAGAC
>JAPUEV010000296.1 GCA_027492415.1 Ignavibacteria bacterium | reverse complement strand
CTAAAACCGGCGTTTGTCGTTTTTAGAATTACCTTTGAATAATTAGGACCGGGTGGAAAATTCAGGTAATCCGAACCACAAATAAAACCTGTTTGCGAATTAACAAAAAATATCGCATTTAATGAATAGTTATAGCCAGTTATGAACTCTTGCCACCCAGACTGAGCATATAAAAATGATTGAATAAAAAATATTAAAGCAAGGATAAATTTTACATTTCTCATAATTACTCCTTTTTTAGGTAAATGAGTAATTCAAAAATATATACTTAATAATAATAAAAAAAGGCTGTTTTACAACAGCCTCTTCAATCCGAAATCGTCAATCTGCTACCCGAAATCAGTTTATTCTATTTCAGCTTCGTGTCCTTCTTCGTTCCATGTGTATGGATAGTTGGGAAGGTCATATGGCTTTGCATGTTCAGTAAGCTTAAGCGGGTGGAAAGTATCGATCATAACGGCAAGCTCAAGAGTTTCTTTTTTGCCGATAGAAGCTTCCATTGTTCCCGGATGCGGTCCGTGCGGAATGCCTGCAGGGTGTAATGTGAATGAAGCTTCATCAACACCTTTGCGTGACATGAAATTGCCTTCAACATAATATAATACTTCATCACTATCAATATTGCTGTGATTATATGGTGCCGGGATTGCATCAGGGTGATAATCAAACAGCCTTGGGCAGAATGAGCATATTACATAGTTTCTGGCTTCAAACGTCTGATGAACCGGAGGCGGCTGATGAATTTTACCTGTAATAGGCATAAAGTCATTTATATTGAATATCCACGGGTAGAAATACCCGTCCCAACCGACAATATCAAACGGATGGTAATCAAAAATATAATGATGAAGCTTATTGAATTTCTTGATCTTTACAAGGAACTCCCCTTTTTCATCATAAGTATTCAGAGTTTCGGGAACACGGAAATCACGCTCGCAAAAAGGTGAGTGCTCCAGGTACTGGCCATATGAATTTTTGTATCTTGCAGGCGTGTAAACCGGGCTGGGAGATTCAATAACAAGGAACTTTGTTTTATCACTCTTTGTAATTATGCGGTAAATTACACCGCGGGGAATGATAATGTAGTCACCTTCGTGATAATCCATAGAGCCGTACTGTGATTCAAGTGTGCCATTGCCGTAATGAACAAATATTACTTCATCGCCTTCGCCATTTTTACAGAAATAATCCATTTGTTTATCAGGATTACAGATAGCCATAGAAACATCGTTATTGAAGAGCATTACTTTTCTGCCTGAGATGGGGTCACCTGCAGTTTTAGCATCAAGTGTTCTTAAGTGGTAATGCCTTAAAGAGCCCTCGTTCCATTCTTTATAGCCAATATCTTCTGCTCCTTTTATCTTCTTTACTTTAGTAGGCGGATTAATGTGATATAAAATTGAGGAAATACCGGAAAAACCTTCCGTGCCTATGACCTGCTCCTGATATAATGATCCATCGGGCTTTCTGAACTGCACGTGTCTTTTTTGGGGTATCTTCCCCAGCTTATGATAGAATGACATATTTATTTTTTAAATAGTAAAATTTTGAGATATTCTGATTTATAAAATATAAACAAGCAGCATATTAATCAAGTTCATCGCTCATTGCACATTGCTAATTGCTAATTGTTAAAGAGTGCCTCTTACTTCCTGTTCTCTTTCGATAGCTTCGAACAATGCTTTAAAGTTACCTTTTCCGAAGGATTTTGCGCCTTTACGCTGAATGATCTCAAAAAATACAGTTGGCCTGTCTTCTATTGGCTTGCTGAAAAGCTGGAGGAGGTAACCATCATCATCCCTATCTACAAGTATACCGTGTTTGGCAAGCTCATCAACATCTTCATCTATTTTACCTACCCTAGCTTCAAGCTCAGCATAATAAGTTGTAGGTACTTTAAGGAATTCAACACCCCTGCGTTTAAGCTCGCTGACTGTTTCAACAATATTTGTCGTATTCATTGCAATGTGCTGAACACCTGCACCATGGTAGAATTCAAGATATTCATCTATCTGAGATTTCTTTTTTCCTGCTGCGGGCTCATTGATAGGGAATTTAATTTTCCCTGTACCGTTTTGCATTACTTTGCTCATTAAAGCTGTATACTCTGTGGATATATCCTTATCATCAAAAGAGAGAAGCTGGTTAAAACCCATTGTTTGAGCATAAAAATTTACCCAGTAATTCATTTTTCCTAGCTCAACATTCCCCACCATATGGTCAACAGATCTTAAGCCTGTATCTTTGAAATCCTTTACAGCTTTTGCAGAAGCATCAACGTATCCTGGCAGGAACAATCCTTTATAGTTATTGCGCTGTATAAATGAATGGATAGTATCACCGTAAGTCTTAATAGCCGAGCGGATTATAAAACCATTTTCATCTTCTATTTTTGTTGGTTCCATAGCAGGTACAGCTCCGCGCTTTACAGTTTCATTGAATGCGCTTTCCGCATCATCAACTTCCAGAGCGATATCCCTAACACCGTCACCGTGCTGCCTGATATGATCCGCCATAAAATTATCCGGGTGGTATGGAGTTGAAAGCACAAATTTGATCTTACCCTGTTCCAGGAGGAAAGATGCTCTTTCACGGTTACCTGTTTCAAGTCCGCTGTAAGCAGTAAGCTTAAAACCCATTGCATACTGGTAATAAAATGCAGATTGTTTGGCATTTCCGCAGTAAAATTCAATATGATCCCAATTCTTTAAGGGCAGAAAATCTTCCGGTTTATTCCCGGCGGCTTTTTTAACTTCAGGCGCTAAAGTATCCATTTTTATTGATTTTTTATTATTTTTTAAATTTTATTATATTTTTCAAATATAAAAGAAATAGAATTTATAAAATATCCTAAATAAAAATAATAAAAAGGATAAAAATCCAATCAAAATAACCTTTTTTAAACAAAATTATTTGATTAAATTATAGCAATATCCATCAATTAAATATTTAAGGAAAAAATGAAAAAACTAACAATTTTGCTTTTTTTAGTATTAACTACTATTTCAATTAACTCTCAGGTAACAAAATTATTTGAAAGTTTTGAAACATCAGTTCCACCGGCAGGATGGAGATCCATCAATGTTGTTGGTACAAACGTATGGAATAGAGTTGTTGCCCCGTTACCCGCAGCATTAGGTAATTTAAATGCAAAACACGGTACAGCAGTTGCTTTTATTAATTACCAGGCACCGACAGGTGAAGATTGGCTTGTAACACCAAGAATTAACAGCATAGTTGCCGGTGATTCAGTTGTATTCTGGCTTGTAAAACAGTTCAGTGATGGTCCGTATCCCTACGATTCATTGCTTGTAAGGGTATCAACCACAGATTCATTACAGTCAAGCTTTACACAGTATGCAGGTTCAGTTTGCGTACACTGTATTCCAATTGGTGCAGGTGAAATTATCTGGAGAAGATACAGCTTCCCGTTAACAACATGGGCAGGCCAGAACATTTTCCTGTCATTTGTTCACAAGGATTCTGACGGACACGGTATGGCACTTGACAGTATTTCAGTTTTCGGTGCTAACCCAACCGGTATCAACCCGATAGGCAACACAACACCGGTTAAATTTGATCTTCACCAGAACTACCCGAATCCATTCAACCCGGTAACAAAGATAGAATTTGATCTTCCTAAGAACGGATTCACAACTTTAAAAGTTTATGATGCAACAGGTTCAGAAATTTCAACATTAGTTTCAGAGAACCTGAATTCAGGCAAATATTCAGTTAATTTCGACGCTTCCAATTATTCAAGCGGAATATATTATTACAGGCTTGAATCAAATGGAAATGTTAAAACACAGAAAATGAGCTTGGTAAAATAATCAAAGTTTAACATAAAGATGGATTAGCCCCTGTTTTTTACAGGGGCTTTTTTTTGAAGTATTAATTCTTTGAATATTTGCACAATAATCTATAATTTTGTAGATTAATCAGTTATATTTATAATATTGCCTAAACAAAGATTATTTCTGTCATTTAATCCTGAAGAACAATTTTTAAAGCAGCTAAAAAACGAACAGGATGATCTGAAAATTCAGCTTAAAGATAAATTAATAAGATGGGAAGACCCTGGAAAATTCCATTTAACATTACGGTTTTTAGGTGATATAGATGAGGATAAAACTGAGCCTTTAATTGATACGTTAAGCCGTCTTAAATTTGATTTTGATAAAGTAACGTTCAATACTGATAAAATTGATTTCTTTCCGAATAAAAGATTTCCGAATATCATTTTCGCTTCATTGAAAGAAACAGGGAGTAATACTGAAACATTAGTCGGCTTTATAGATAAGATAATTTATAATTTCGGGGTAAAGCCTGATAAGAAATTTATTCCGCATATTACATTAGGCAGGTTTAACCGGAATAAACGTTCCCGTGTAGATAGCAGCTTCAGCTGCCAATTAAAACCGGCTGAAATAGAATTTGATTCATTCAGTCTGATGAGAAGCAAATTAATGGCCGGTGGTTCTGAATACGAAATAATAAGCAAGTTTAATTTTAATATTTAAGAGATAAATATGCCATTTTACGAATATAAGTGTTCCAATTGCGGTTTCGAGCTCGAAGAGCTTCAGAAAATGAGTGATGCACCGCTTACAAAATGCCCTAAATGCGGTAAAGATACGCTTCAAAAATTAATAGGCTCCGGGGGCGGATTAATATTTAAAGGAAGCGGTTTTTACCTGACCGACTATAAGAAAAAATCGTCTTCAGGTCCGGGCAAAGAAAAAACCACTAAAACAATTGACAGTTCCAAAGAAACAGGTTCTTCTGAAAAAACAACAGGCACAGCAGGAAAAAAGAAATCTGAAAACAGCAAGAAAGAAAAATAACTGATGTATACAGTAGAGTTCAACAAACTACCGAATTTCAATAATCTTTACCTTGATTATATTTCTCAGAGTGAAGAAGACTTTAAAAAGCTAAAACCGTTTTTCAATTCTCATTTCAGGGAAAACGAAGACATCTTTAAGGTCATAGATGAGAAAATACATAATTATAATACCAGCAGGTACTTTGATAAAAATGTACTGATTGATATCCTGAAAAGGCAGAATGTAACTTTTGGCGGAGATGAACATACTGCTGCCAATATAGAGCTTCTGGTAAGTGATGAGACTTTTGCTGTAGTTACAGGACAGCAGGTTGGTTTATATACCGGTCCATTATATACAATTTTAAAGACCATTTCAACAGTTAAGCTTGCAAAAGAGCTGAAGGAAAAATTCCCGCAGTTCAATTTTGTACCCATATTCTGGCTTGAAGCCGAAGACCACGACCTTGAAGAGGCAAACCATACTTACGTGATAGATAAACAGAATGAGCTGCAGAGAGTTGGATTTGATGCTGAAAATACAAACGATGAAGAAGGAACAAAGAAAAATACACCTCCTGTGGGCAGCATTCCTTTTGGCGAACTGATAAACAGCATAAATGAGCAGCTGAGAAGTACGCTTATAGATACTGATTTTAAGGATAAGATCATGAATATGATCACAAAGAATTACAAAGAAGGCAGTGATTATAAAACAGCATTTGCAGGGCTGATGAATGATATATTCAAAGGATATGGCGTTATTTTCATTGACACCAGCGACCATGAGATAAAAAGACTTTTAATCCCTGTATTTGAAAAAGAGCTGACAAGCTCACCTAAGCTTTGTGAAACTATAATAACACAAAGCGCTGAGCTTGAAAAGAACTATGATATTCAGGTAAAGCCAAAGGTTATTAATATGTTCTTTCTGCATAACAATAACCGGCTGCTTATAGAACCGCGCGATGGCGGCAAATTTGCTTTGAAAAATTCCAAGCGCAGGTTTGAAAACGAAGAAATGCTTAATACTTTGAATGAGAACCCCGAGCTGTTCAGTCCGAATGTTGTGTTAAGACCCATATGCCAGGATTACCTGCTGCCAACGGTTGCATATATCGGCGGACCCGGAGAAATTTCATACTTTGCCCAGTTTAAGCCGGCTTATAAACATTATGATATTACTATGCCGGTAATTTATCCAAGGGCATCGGTTAGCATAATTGAAGGCAAAATTGCCAAGTTTATGGCTAATTTTAACGTTAAGCTTGAAGATATCTTTCATCACAGCTTTCTTGTTTCAAAGGTTGTTGATAAGCTTTCTGAAGTGAAGATAGAAGATGAAATATCCAGGTATATTGATGAGCTTAACAAGGTATTTTATGACATGCGGAATATGACAGTAAAAGTGGACCAAACCCTTTTAAACGCCGTAGATAACATGAAGGATAAGACCAAGCAGAACATTGAGCATTTTAAAAGCAAGCTTATAAATGCGCAGGCAAAGAAGAGCGAAACTACAACAACCCAGATAGATAAAGTTACAAACAATATTTTCCCGAATCACAACCTACAGGAAAGAGTTATAAGCATAATTTATTTCCTGAATAAGTATGATGATGCATTCATAAAAAAGCTTTTCCATGAAATTGATGTAACAAATTTCAATCACCAGGTAATAGAGATGTAAACTTACAGCCTTAAAGTGAAAAACGAACAAGTTAGAAGAATTCTGGTTATAAGGCTTTCATCAATGGGAGATATTATCCTAACATCTCCCCTTTTAAAACTCCTGCAGCTCACTTTCCCGCTGGCCAGAATAGATTTCTGTACCAAGGAACAATATGCATACCTTGTTAAAAGTAACCCCATAGTTCATAAGGTAATTAAGGCAAAAACTGAGCTGAATTACAGCGCTTTAAAGGACCTGAGAATGCTCATTAAAATGAGCAACTACAACCTTATTGTTGACCTGCAGAATAATATCAAAACACTATATTTAAGGGCAATACAGGATGCCCGGATACTGGTATTCAACAAACACTCTTTCAGAAAATTCCTTCTTGTGAATTTTAAGATTGATCTTTTAAATGACTTACCACCCATTATAACCAGGTACAGGAAAGTATTAAGTAAAAATGCCTCTGCTGAAGAGATAAACAGACCTGAATTACCTGAGGTATTTACCAATGCTGCTTCTGAGCGTTCTATTGAAAATATGCTTGCTAGCCTAGGCATAAATAAAGATACACCAATAATATGCATTCCTGCAGTATCAAAGCATTTTACCAAAACTTACCCTGCGGAATATTATGCTGAGGTAATAA
>JAPUEV010000295.1 GCA_027492415.1 Ignavibacteria bacterium | reverse complement strand
TAAATCTGTGATAAAGAATTATATAAACGGTGAATTAAAAGAGCCGGTATCGGAAAAGTATTTTGATAATTACGACCCGGCTATTGGCGCGGCTTACGGTATTGTGCCTGATTCCGATGAGAGGGATGTTGAGCTTGCCGTAGAAGCGGCAGAAGCTGCGTTTCCGGGCTGGTCAATGACACCACCTGATGAACGCTCGAGAATAATGTTCAAAATTGCAGAACTTGTTAAGCGTGATCTGGCGGAATTTGCTAGGGCTGAGTGTATTGATAACGGCAAGCCATTGACGCTTGCCAAAACTGTTGATATACCAAGAGCTATAAAGAATTTTGAGTTCTTCGCTTCTGCAATACACGGCTTTGCAAGCGAAGCGCACCATATGGAAGGTGAAGCAGTGAATTATACTTTACGAAATCCCATTGGAATAGTAGGGGCAATATCACCGTGGAACCTGCCGCTGTATTTGTTCACTTGGAAGATAGCACCGGCAATTATCACAGGAAATTGCGTTGTAGCAAAGCCATCAGAAATAACGCCAATGACGGCATACCTGCTTTCAGAAGCATGCATAGAGGCGGGGCTGCCTGAAGGAGTATTAAATATTGTGCATGGGTACGGACATAAGGTCGGCAGGGCAATTACCTCTCACCCAAAAATTAAAGCAATAACTTTCACTGGCGGAACGAAAACCGGTGCGGATATTGCTTCTGTGGCAGCACCGATGTTTAAAAAGCTCTCGCTTGAGCTAGGCGGTAAGAACCCGAATATAATTTTTTCTGACTGTAATTATGAGAAAATGCTGAACACCTCGGTTATGTCATCATTCCGTAACCAGGGTGAAATTTGTCTTTGCGGTTCGAGGATATTTGTAGAGAAACCGATATATGAAAAGTTTAAAAAGGATTTTGTTGAGCGAACCAAAGCACTGAAAATTGGTGACCCGCTGCAGAATGATACTGACCAGGGAGCAATTGTTTCAAAGGAACATATGGAAAAAGTCCTGGGTTATATAAAGCTTGCAAAAGATGAAGGCGGAACAGTTTTGTGCGGCGGCAATCAGTTCACACCTGAGGGCAGGTGTGAGAACGGCTGGTTCATAGAGCCGACAATTATTGAGGGTCTGCCTTATAACTGCAGAACCAACACCGAAGAGATATTCGGACCGGTTGTAACAATTATACCTTTTGAAACTGAAGCGGAGGTTTTGATGATGGCAAACAGTACTGAGTATGGTTTGGCATCAATTATATGGACAGAGAATCTTTCACGGGCGCACAGGATGGCAGCAAATATCCAGACAGGCATTGTATGGATAAACTGCTGGATGGTTCGCGACCTGCGCACACCGTTCGGTGGAATGAAATCATCCGGTGTTGGCAGGGAAGGCGGAACCGAAGCAATAAGGTTCTTTACTGAGCCTAAGAATGTTTGCATTAAGCTATAATGGAAGCTAAATACTGGATAGCAGTTGTCTCAAAAGTTCATGTGTTAAAAGGAGTAGAAGGCGGTTTTGCACAGGCCGGGCACGGAAAATCTGCTCCCTTAAAGAGAATGAAACAAGGCGACTGGCTGATTTATTACTCACCCAAAATGAGCTTAAGCAGTACTGAAAAATGCCAGTGTTTTACGGCTATTGGAGAAGTAAAAGATGATAGAATATACCAGGCGAAGATGAGTGAGGATTTTATTCCGAACAGAAGAGATGTAGAGTACAGGAAATGCAAAGAAGTTTCGATATTACCCTTAATTGATAAGCTTGTTTTCATAGAAGATAAGAAACACTGGGGATATAAGTTCAGGTTTGGAATACTGGAAATAACCCGAGGAGATTTTGAAACAATATTAGCTTTAATGCTGGAATAATAAATACCTGCCGGTGGGAATTGAGAAGTAAAAACTTTTCATAATTTTAAATACTACAACTATGCTCGGAATTTGTTTTGAACTTAAAACCACATGCAAACACTGCAGCTCTCCAATAATGCTTAATGCATTTGCAAACAAAATACTCTGCCCCTCATGCAATAAATACAACAGCTTTCCTAAGGATGAATGGCAAAACCTGCTTGAAGATGCCGTTAAAGAAGCGCCTGATTTTAAAGTAGGCGAAGGGCAGCCTTCAACTATTATGCGGGGTGAATATACATATCACTTAACATACGGCAGGCAGGACCCCAGGTGCAGCAAATGCAAAACACCAATCGATATGGCAAAGCTGGAAGAATATTCAGCGGCAGGGCATGTAGAATGTTCAAAATGCCAGAATGAAATTTACGTAAGGAAACCCTCTGAGCTGGTTACAAATTGCTTTCCGCAGGTGCTATACATGGCTGGTGAGGATGTGGACCAGATGAAGGTTAATCCTGAGCCGGGGAAGCTTCCGTCATCAGCAAAACCGATACTGTTTACATGTCCATCGTGCGCGGGAAATCTGGAAATTGACGGCACAGACAGGATGATAAGCTGCAAGTTCTGTAATTCACAGATATATCTGCCGGATGATTTGTGGTTCCGGCTGCATCCTGCAAAAGAAGTTGAGCGCTGGTATATGGTACTGGATGATAATGCCGTACCGTTTGAGGGCAAAATGCCTGAATGGTATTACCTTTCTGATATGATATCAGACAGGGATGGTAATGTATATTTTGCTTCAGCAGTTGAAAGTGAAGATGATTTTATTGTATGGTCAATCACCAAAGATCTTAAAACCAGGTGGGTACGCAAGGGACTGCATTACGACCATGAACACGCGCACATAGAGCTTGCTGCAGACGGCAATCTATACCTTTGGGATGAAGGCAAACATTCATTGCTCAAATTATCATCAACAGACGGCTCGACAATAAGCAAGCTGGAAGGTGATAAGAAAAGAGAAAAGCTTAATATGAAAGGATGCACAAGTGTTACTCCATACAGTGATGGTTCACTGCTTATGGTGATCAATAATACTTTTGCACGATTTAATGAAGACGGAGAGCGGTTACCTTTATGGGAAGCAAAAAAATTCGGGCTGTTTTCCTCCGGGAATGGTGATGAAATACCAAATGATGACGGTGAATGGGCACCCTGCGTAAAGGATTTAAAGAGCTCACCTAAAAGAGTTGACGGTGATTACACGTTTTTCAACATTGGTATTGACGGCTATCTTTATATGCTGGATAAAAGCTCAAGTGACGGTGAGCTTGCAAAATATGAAACAACCGGTACAAGAGTATGGTCTAAAAATATTCCGCTGACTTACAAGGAAGGCCGGCCAGTGCAGGATGAAAGAGGATATATCTATATTATAGGCTCAAATGAGAAATCCAATACAAGAGTGATCCGATATCATACTTCTGGTGACAGCTTTGAAACGATAATTACTGATCTTAAAGAAGGCGGTTTGCTTGAAGATGAAGAAAAGATCGCAGTACTTCCGGATGGTACAATGTTCGTTTCAAAATTTTATAACAAGCTTAAGGTATTTTCGCCATCATTTGAAATGATATACCGCTCAGCACAAAGTAAGGAAGATGATGAGCTTGAACAAAGGACGCGTAAGAAAAAAGTTGAAGATGACGAGGAGTTTGAGGACTGATGCTTTCATTCTGGGAAAAGAATTCGCTGCTGAGATATGATGTGATCATAGTTGGCAGCGGTATATTGGGACTCTCGACAGCTTGTGAGATAAAAGAAAGGTATCCTGAAAAGAATATTCTTGTTCTTGAGCGCGGTATACTGCCAACAGGTGCCAGTACAAAAAATGCGGGATTCCTTTGCTTTGGCTCAATTACAGAGATACTTGCTGATTTTAATCTTAAGGGCGAAAAGGAAACATTAAGCCTTGTAGAAAAACGTTGGAAAGGAATAAACTATTTAAAAGAAAGGCTTGCAGAAAATAAGATAGGATATTTATCTTATGGCGGTTATGACCTTCTTGATACTCCACACTCTCCGGCTGTTAAGGAAATTGACAGGGTAAACGCTCTTTTAAAGCAGGTTTTTGATAATGATGTGTTTCAAATATCTGACAGTAAGATAAAAGAGTTTGGATTTAACAGGGAGCTTGTATCACATATGGTTTACTCGCCATTTGAAGCGCAGATAGATACCGGCGAAATGATGAAAACTCTGCTAAAGTATGCGCAGTTTCTCGGGATTCAGATAATAAACGGCGCTGAGGTGAAGGAAGTATCTGACGGGAAAGTATATTTGTGGCATAGTTCAATGAATGAATCCATATGCTTTAAGGCAGAAAAGATCTTAATATGCGCAAATGCTTTTGTGAATAAGCTGCTTCCAGAGCTTGATGTAAAGCCGGGGAGGGGACATGTGATAATAACTAATCCAATAACGGGACTGAAATTTAAAGGTATTTTTCATTTTAACCAAGGATACTATTATTTCAGGAATTATGGTGAAAGAGTAATTTTTGGCGGCGGCAGGAACCTTGATTTTGAAGCGGAGGAATCATTTGATTTCGGCTTCAATGAAACTATTTTAAACGACTTAAAGGATAAGCTGGATAACATGATCCTGCCCGGAACTGAATACGTAATAGAAGATAAATGGACGGGTATTATGGGATTCACAAAGAATAAGCTGCCTGAAATACTGAATATTGATAAAAACACAATTGCTGCAGTAAGCTGTAACGGGATGGGGATAGCGCTTTCAAGCTACATAGCCCGGGAGCTTACGGATAGCTTATATTAATTCATTCAGTTTCTTTAAAACCATTTTGCTTCTAGCTCTTAACCCTGCCGTTGAATTTTTCATTGAAATATTTATGGTTTCTATAACTTCGCCGGCTAACTCAGGATATTTTTCCGCAAGGCTTGCTGCAACTGTCATGGAAAAACATCTTACAGCTATTGTTTCATTGGGATCACTTAAATAATTTATACAGTGGTTAAAAACTTTTGCATGATATTTCCCGGGGATCTTTAAAAACTGTAAAACTCTTACTACATTTCTTTTGACCGCTACGTGAATACCGGTATCATCAAGCCTTTTAATTATTGTACCGATATTTTTTTCTACCAGACCCGGGTATTTTTCAGCAACTGCGCTTAGTACCCATGAAATTCTCTGCACAACCCTGTACTCATCATAAAGAAATAAAGAAAGATACTGCCTGAAACGGTCTTCGTTATCACCTATCCAGGCAGCAATTTTTAAAACCTGTTTTTTAGAATGTTCCTTTAATGCTTCTTCGCGTATATCCATTATTATAAATACTACATTGGTTCATCGGCAGTGGGTCCGTAAATACCGGGTACGGGAATATCAAGCAGCCTTAAGTAAACGCTCAATTGAGCCCTGTGATGATATTCATGATTAAATGTAAATGAGCGAAGTACGGCAGCTTTAGGCATTGTCATATAAACCTGCTCACCATTTCTCATAGTCCAGTTTTCCATAAACCTGGCATCATCGCATTTTTCCAGACACTCAACTGATTTTGCTACCATATCGTCAAACTTTTTTACGAGATCTTCAGTTGTTTTAGGGATTTCGGGTTTGTATTCAAACTTCGCAAAATCAAGCTCATCCTGATCCATTGTAACCATAGTCCAGCTTAAAAGCTCAGCCACATGGTTAGCCAGGTTGCCAAGCTTCATCGATTTTGCATGGGGTGTCCAGTCTGCTTTATCCATCGGAGTGCGTTCAAGCACTTTCCTTGTGCTGGCTGCTTCCTGTTTAAGTTCTGCTATAAATGCGTCTTTTATTGCCATTTTTGTTATATTAATTAGATTATGAATTATTTCAGGAAACCAAAATAACCGATATGATTTCCAGTAACAATGAATAAGTTTTTACAAAACATATTATTATTGTTTAAAAAGAGGAACTTTACGATTGTTTTTACACTACAATATTCATAATTTTGTTTAATTGGGGAGCTAGAATGTCCCTATATAAAAAGCTTAAAAACATGAAAAAAATCGCATTTTTGTTGTTATTGGTTTTAACTGTTAGCCAGAGCTTTAGTGGTGATAAAAGCTGGTATAAAGTATTTGAAGGCAGCATAGGTAATTACCCCGTCACTGTACACATGGTATTATATGGTGAGAATGTTCGCGGTTATTACTATTACAATAAATATAAAAAACCTATGGAGTTCTTTGGAACACAAAAAGGTGATTCAATGGAACTTGCATCATATTACTCATATGATTATTCCGAAATATTTAAAGGCATCTTTAAAAGTAATGCTTATTCAGGTATTTGGATAGATACTGAAAATGAATCAAATACACTTAGTTTTAAATTAACTTCCAATGTATCCAGCGGATTTGATTTTGTGTATGTTGACGGCTCTGAAAGGCTGTTCAAGGATCTTGAAACCCCGCAGGCAACATATACAGAAGGTGCAATATGGCCAATTGAAAAATATGAAAATGCTCAGTTTATAAGGAATTCAGTGCTTAAGCTTATGGACCTTCGCTCCGGAATAACTGAACCCGGACCGGTAATGCTTGAGAGGAAGAAAAAGTATATGAAGGATTTCCGCGACCAGAATGCTGAAGTTAAGCGCGATGAAGTTGCTGATGGCGGGTGGAGCTATTCAATGGACTGGAGCGAGATAATATCACCTGTTTATTCAGATGAGAATATTTTTGTACTGGGTACTTACAATTATACATATACCGGCGGTGCTCATGGTAACTACGGTACAGGCTTCACAAACCTTGACCTGAAGAAACGAAGGGTTATTGATCTTAAAGATATCCTGACCGCAGCGGGCATTAAAGCATTGCCTAAACTGCTTGAAAAAAATTATAAGCTGCAGAACAAGATCCCGCAGGAAAAATCATTGATGGAAGCCGGTCTGTTTGTGGATACGATCCCGGTAAATGATAATTTTGTTATTACCCCGGGTACGCTGATGTTCAACTATGTGCCGTATGAAATTGCATCATATGCTGATGGCGAAGTTAAAATTTATATTCCATACAATGAAATAAGCGCGTATCTTAAGCCGGATGCAAAAGCATACTTCAAAAATTAATGGCAGAAAAAGAAATCAGAGATATCACGGCAATTAACTCAGGCAAAGCGCCTGAACCGGTTGGATTGTACCCGCATGCAAAGCGTGCGGGTAATTTGCTTTTTTTAAGCGGAGTTGGTCCGAGGGAACGCGGCACAAAAAAAATACCCGGGGTTGAGCTTGATGATAACGGCAAAATAACTTCATACG
>JAPUEV010000294.1:3502-7190 GCA_027492415.1 Ignavibacteria bacterium | reverse complement strand
CTCATTTTGCAGTATAGCCAAATAATATGTAAAAGCAAAGCCGGTTATTAACCGGCTGCATTCAATTTATTACTTAGATCTATCTTTTTGCATTTTTATCCCTGAATAAAAAAATTGAGTAGGGTATCATGAGGCTGCCAAATAATATAAACGGGGAAGCCTTAAGCAATCCGGTATAATCAAGTAAATTTAAAGTGAAAAGCTTGTTTATGAAATAAAGTGTTAAGGGGATAAATAATACCGCTCCGGTTACAACACCTGGATTGTAATCCCTTGATTTGAAGGTAATGAAAAAATGTACAAGCCCGTTGATAAACAAAATTCCAATAATAGAACTACAGCGATAATATTCTCATTTAAGAACAATATTACTATTGCCGCTAAGCCCCATCCGTATACAATATTTACGAACAATACTGCTTTATCAGTGATCTTGTTCCTTATGAACCCGAACGGGTTATAAATATTATTATTAAAGTAATCTTTAAATCCGCCCGGCCACACATATTCTTCAAACTGGTGAAGCATTAAAAAAGCGAGGCTTAGTATAGCATATTTCCTCAAAAGGGGTATATCATGTCCTGCAATAAGGTAAACGTATGCAACAAGAAGTATACCAAGTGCTCCGCCGAATTTTGCCCAGTGCCTGTTAATGAATTCCATAATATAATAATGACTGCGGCTAAGACCTGTTTTTCCTGTTCAGGTCCGCATTTTTATAAAAACCAGTATCTGTATCCTTTAATAATTTTGTAAGTAAGGTAATTTGTCCCGTGTGATATGAATAATGCTCTGTTACATGTATTATAACTGCAGTTCCTGAAAGTGTATAACCCTGCACTTCGTAGTTATTTAACAGCTGTTCTTCAGCGGCACTGTTAATTATAGCTGAGGCCTTTTCTGATACAGCTTTGATCCTTTTTAACAGCCCGGCTTTATCAAGCACGCCTGTGCTGCTGAACTCAAGGTCTCTCTCCCTTTTATCTGCTTCGCCGCCAAGTGCTGAATGTATATACTGGGTAATATTGCCTGAAAGGTGTAAAATGAGATTCCCTATGCTGTTTGAGGAGCTGTTAGGTTTTTGCCATACTTCTTCTTCACTAAGCAATGAGAGGCATTTTTCGATCCTTGGATAATTTAATCCTATCCTGTAAACCGATTGTTCTTTGAATTCTTTAAATAAATCAGTACCTGCTGTCATATTTTTGATTAAATATCACTGCAAAATAAACCAATACAACCGGAAATAAAATGAGCAATATCATCAAATTTAAATATTCATTGTAAGAGAGTTATTAATTTTTGATTAAGCTCTAAGCAGTTTACTCAGTTGAAGGCACAAATGTTGCTGATATTTCCTTTATGATCTTCTCAACATCCGCATTGTAGTTCTTTGATTCAGTTATGAACCTGACCATATATACGTAGTTATTGGGCGCATCAGGCAGCTTTGTCCTGAAATAATATATATTCTCATCAAACTTGTTATCTTTATAATAAGCTGATTTCATATCATACTTGCCAAAATCCTGGTCTGAATATTCCCCTGATTTAGGCGGTATATTAAGGCTTATATCTTTTTCCAGGTTGTAGATAAAATCATCGATGTTCTTTACACTGTTAAGCTTAAATGCAAGAAGCATTATAGCCATCGTCTTATCCTTGTTCTCAAATGAATATGATATACCGTCCTTATCGGTCGTCTCCTTCATATCCTTGGTATCCCAGCCTGCCGGCATTCTGAATGTGAACTTATACGAATAATCGTTCACAACTTTATCATCACCTGTCTGAGAATAAATATTTAATACTGAAAATAATAAAAATAATAAGAAGACTGGTATTGTTTTGTTAAACATCCTTAATTAGTGGTTAAATTAAAAAATTACTGTTTACCGTGAGGGCAGCTTAGATTTCATCTGCTGGTATTCATCTGTAAACAAACCTTTGGTAGGGTCCGGTTTGGGGTTCAATTTGTTCAGTTCCTTGTTCACAAAGCTTATCCTGTCATTTGGCAGCGGGTGGGTAGAAAGGAGCCTGTCAAGGTCACCGGGAGTTTCACCTTTCTGGCGCTGTTCTTCCTTGATCTTATCAAAAAAGAAAGTAATACCGCCCGGGTACCATTTTGTTGATTTCAAATACTGAATTGAGTAATAATCTGCTTCTGTTTCATCATCCCTTGAGTTCTTTAAGAAAGCAAGCCCGACAAACAGGTTTGCTGCAATTTCTGCAAGCATGCTGGGGTTTCCGCCAAGAATAAAGCCAAGAAGCATGCTAACACCGTAATAAGCGGTCAAACGCTGGGTTACATGCCTGCGCTCAGCATGTGCAATTTCATGCCCAACTACACCTGCAAGCGTAGCTTCGTTATCTACAAATTTCATCAGCCCGGTGTAAACATACACAAACCCGCCCGGTGTGCAGAATGCGTTAATGATAGTATCATTTATGACCTGGAAATTATACGGATAAATGTTCCTTTTTATTATCTTGGGTGAGTTCAGTATCTCTTTGCCAAGTCCGGTTACATAATCCTTAATTTCCTGGTGTCCGTCAAGCATCGGGAATTCCTTTGGATTAGCCTTTATCTCTTTATCAAATTCCTGGCCAAGCTCTACATCATCCTTATCTGAAAAAATATTTGATTGTTCGCAGCTCTGGAAAACCGCTGAAACAACCAGCAGTGCAGCAAGGAATACAAACGGGTAAAATCCTTTATGCATGCCTTCTTTTTTCAGATAGTTCATATAGTGTGAATTTAGTTAATGCTTTTTTAATTCAGTTTGCCCTGTAAGGTATAGTAAAGCTTTTTTGCAAGCTCGTATTTGGGTGAAAGTCCCATGGCTGTTTTATACTCCTCTAATGCTTCAAACCAAAGCCCTTTCAGCTCATATGCCCTGCCAAGGTTGAGATGCGCATAGTGGTATGAATCATACCTCTTTGCCTTCAATGCCATTTCAAGCCATGTAATGGCTTCGTCATAATTTGCCTGCTGTATCAGATATGAGCCTATATCGTTATAAGGATTGCCGTAATCAGGATCAATATCAATAGCCAGCTTGCATTCTTCAATTGCCCTGTCAAGGTCGCCTAAAAAACTGTACGCCCATCCAAGGAAAGTATGCGCTTCTGCTGTTGGAAAAAATTCTATGGAAAGCTTGTAGTTCCTTATCGCTTCCTCATAATTTCCGTCCATTTGAAGCTTATAAGCTCTTTCCAGGTATTCCTGGGCTTTTGATATACTGGATTCTGTCACCAATTATATTGTCTAATTATTTGAATAAATTCTTAATTACTTAAACAGATTTTCTTGACTTATTGTTTCATAACGCAAAATACGCTTAATTTTCATCAAAATATACCGTATTTTCACGTGTAAATTTGCAAAAAATAAAATTATTTTAAAATATAAAAAGAATTATCCTGTAAATTGGCAAATAACAAAAATATAGCAATTGGGCTTATCCTGGGTTCAGGTGTAAATCTTGATGAAGCTTCTGTTTCTGATGTGAACGTACTCTTTGAAGATAATTCAGGCGTTCATCATAAAAAGATCTATACCTGTACTATTTCAGGTAAACAGGCAGTAATATTCCAGGGCAGGAAACATTTCTATGAAGGCTGGCCCCCGGAAGAAATAACAGCGAATGTTAAAACTGCACTCACGCTTGGTGTTAAAAATCTGCTT
>JAPUEV010000294.1:0-3492 GCA_027492415.1 Ignavibacteria bacterium | reverse complement strand
GCCGGTGGACTTAACGAAAACTTCTCAGAAGGTGATTTAATGCTCATTAACTCTCACATAAATTTTATCGATAAGCTTAAGCTGCACCCTGTTGTTAATAACTATGACCCGTCTCTTGCAAACAAGTTCACAGATGCATGCCGGCAAATGAAAGTTAAGCTTCACGAAGGCACTTATGGCTGCTACCCCGGACCTAATTACGAAACAAAAGCGGAAATACGGCTGCAGAAAAAAATAGGGCTTGATGCCGCAGGTATGTCAACCGTGCCTGAAGTTAATGATGCCTGCTTTAACGGAATTAATGTGATCGCAGTATCAATTATTACTAACCTGCTAAAAGAAAATTCTGCTGGAGTAACTTCTCATGATGAAGTATTGCTTACTGCAAAAATTGCCTCTAACAGCCTTAATAAAGTGCTTCCTGTATTCATTTCAGAATTGAATTAATGCTAATTTCTGCTTATTTTTAAAGATAATACAGTAAAATTCCGGCTGATTTTAAACTAATATTTTACCAATTCATCCAGAAATGGGAGCAGAAATTATGAATCCCGGGGCAGCATATTTAAACGACTTTAAGCTTTTCACAACAGGAAAGAACTTCTGGCAAGCAAGCCTCTTAAAGCATATAGAAGGCCTAACCATGCAGGAAGCTTTGTATAAACCCTCACCTGAAAGACACGGCATTTGGCAGATCGTAAGACATATTGCATACTGGAAATACTGGGCACTTACTTATCTAAACGAAAATAAAAAACTTAATGCCAAAGAAGATGACTGGGCGCCAATGCCTGATGTGCAGACCGAAGAAACATGGCAGGAAGAAATTGTGAACTTAAGGAATCTTAATGATGATTGTATTGCCGCTGCTGAAAAGCTTGGTGATAACATCATGAATAATGATGATGAGAAAATTGTTTTCTTTCGCCAGGTTCTCTATCATGATTCTTATCACACCGGTCAGATTGGATACTTAAGGGCTATGCAGAAAATTAAGCCTGTAGATTAAACACCTCTCATCAAATGCTTAAATCATCGGGTGACTTGAAGTTATACGATGAGTAAAAAAAGAAAAATTAATTTTATACATATTACATATATAGATGGCTAATGAAAAAATAATACCTGTTAATATTGAACAGGAAATGCAGAACTCTTACCTTGATTACTCAATGAGCGTTATTGTTGCGCGCGCATTACCCGATGTAAGAGACGGATTAAAGCCCGTTCACCGCAGGGTGCTTTATGGTATGAATGAATTAGGTCTGCAGCCTAACCGTCCCTACAAAAAATCCGCAAGGGTAGTGGGTGATGTTCTCGGTAAATACCATCCGCACGGCGATAAAGCTGTTTATGATACAATTGTACGTATGGTGCAGGATTTTTCGCTGCGTTACCCGCTTGTTGACGGACAGGGTAACTTCGGGTCAGTTGATGGTGACTCACCGGCAGCTATGCGTTATACAGAAGTAAGGCTTGCGCAGATATCCAACAACATTCTGGCTGATCTTGATAAAAATACCGTTGATTTTGTTGCCAACTACGATGATACAGCAAAAGAACCATCAGTACTCCCAACAATACTTCCAAACCTGCTGGTTAACGGCTCAAGCGGTATTGCAGTTGGTATGGCTACAAATATCCCCCCGCACAATCTGACTGAAGTTGTTGACGGACTCATCGCGCTTATTAAAGATCCCGCTATCACTATTGAAAAGATAATGAAGCACATTAAAGCGCCTGATTTCCCGACCGGCGGTATAATATGGGGATTTGAAGGTGTGAAATCCGCTTACTTAACCGGAAGAGGTAAAATTATTATCCGTGCCAAAGCAAGGATAGAAGTTGCCAAGAATGACAGGGAAACAATTATAATTTCAGAATTGCCTTACCAGGTTAACAAAGCTAACCTGATAGAAAATATTGCTTACCTTGTCCGTGATAAAAAGATTGAAGATATATCAGACGTTCGCGATGAATCAGATAAAGACGGCTTAAGGGTTGTCATTGATGTCAAAAGGGGCGGCGCAGCAAATGTTATCCTCAATAATCTCTTCAAGCATACACAAATGCAGGTTACATTCGGTGTAATTCTGCTTGCGCTGGTTGACGGTATCCCCAGGGTTTTGAACCTGAAGGATATGATGGAAAGCTTTGTTAAGCACAGGCTTAATGTCATTATTCGCCGCACAAAGTTCGATCTTGATGCCGCTGAAAAACGCGCGCATATTTTAGAAGGCTATATGATTGCCCTCGATAACATAGATGAAGTCATCGAAGTTATCAAGAAATCAAAGGATGTACCCACAGCGCAGGAAAGATTGATGAAACGCTTCAAGCTTTCCGAAATTCAGGCTAAGGCTATCCTTGATATGAGGCTGCAGCGCTTAACCGGACTTGAACGCAAGAAAATTGAAGAAGAATATCGTGAGCTTATAAAGCTTATCGAAAAGCTGAAAAGGATCCTTGCAAGCGATGCATTGAGAAGAGAAATTTTAACCGACGAGCTTAAACAGCTCCGCGAAACTTACGGTGATGAAAGACGCACTGAAATAGTTATGAACGCTGTTAAGATAAGTGATGAAGAGTTCATTAAGGAATTCATCAAAGAAGAAGATGTTGTCATCACTATCAGCCACAGCGGATATATCAAACGCACACCTGTAAGCGGCTACAGAAGGCAGTCAAGAGGCGGGAAAGGTATAATAGGCGCAACAACACGCGAAGATGATTTTATCGAGCATATGTTCGTTGCATCCACACATAACCATTTAATGTTCTTTACCGATCTTGGCAAATGCTACATGCTGAAGGTCCACGAGATTCAGGAAGCATCCAGGACGGCAAAAGGATACTCCGTTGCAAACTATATCGGCAAATCAAAGGAAGAAGAAATTACCGCTATACTTAATGTTAAGGATTTCAGCGAGCAAAACTACATCACAATGGTAACAAAGCAGGGCGTGATGAAGAAAACGGATCTTGTTAACTTTGAAAACACACGCAAAGGCGGCATCATTGCTATCAGCCTTGGCAAAGATGATAAGCTGATTGATGTTCAGCTTACTAACGGCAAGCAGGAAATTCTGATCGGTACACACGGCGGTATGGCTATCAGGTTCAATGAAAGCGATATCCGCTCAATGGGCAGAACTGCCGCAGGCGTAAGGGCAATTAAGCTTGATAAAAAAGATTTTGTTGTGGGCCTCGTTGCAGTTAAACGAGCAGGGACATCTATACTTGTTGTAACCGATAAAGGCTACGGCAAGCGCAGTGACCTGCAGGATTACCGCATGACAAGGCGCGGCGGCAAAGGCGTTATCACGATGAAATCAAGCGATAAGAACGGCTCTGTGATCTCTATCAGGGAAGTTGTGGATAATGATGACCTGATGATAATTACAACCAAAGGAATTATGATAAGGCAGAACCTTGGAGAAATAAGGGTAATGGGCAGAAATACACAGGGTGTAAGGCTCATTAAGCTCCATG